>NZ_SNUJ01000003.1 GCF_012027395.1 Thermococcus sp. LS1 | reverse complement strand
AAACCGGCCAAGGACTACTCATCCTCGAGGCAATGAAAATGGAAAACGAAATCCCAGCACCAAAAGACGGAGTAGTAAAGAAAATCCTCATCAAAGAAGGCCAAACCGTCGACACCGGACAACCACTCATAGAACTCGGGTGATGGATAATGGCCGGACTGGAGCAGGCAATAATCGAATTCATCGAGAGCATGGGTCTCTTCCATCTCAGCCTCGGGAACGTGATAATGATACTCGTCGGTCTGACGCTCGTCTATCTCGCCATCAGATATGAGATGGAGCCTCTGCTCCTCCTTCCGATAGGCATAAGCGCCGTCATCGTCAACCTGCCGCTCACGGGCATAGCCGACGAGCCGCACGGACTGTTCTACCTTATCCACCACTACCTCATAAGCACGGAGATAGTGCCGTTGCTGATATTCTTCGGACTGGGAGCGATGACCGACTTCGGACCGATGATAGCAGACCCCAAGACGGCCCTGCTCGGCGCTGCCGCTCAGATAGGTGTCTTCGTTGCTATGCTGAGCGCAGTGCTGCTCGGCTTCACCCTGCCGGAGGCGGCTTCGATAGGCATCATCGGCGGTGCCGATGGGCCGACGACTATATACCTCACCACTAAGCTGGCTCCACACATTCTCGGAGCGACCGCTGTGGCAGCTTACTCTTACATGAGCCTCGTCCCGCTCATCCAGCCGCCTATCATCAAAGCCATGACCAGCAAGAACGAAAGGAGGATCAGAATGGAACAGCTCAGGCCCGTCTCCAAGAGGGAGAAGATAATGTTCCCCATCATCACCGCCATCGTCATCAGCCTCCTCGTTCCGAGCGCCGGGCCGCTCATTGGAATGCTCATGATAGGAAATCTCTTCAGGGAGAGCGGCGTCGTTGAGAGGCTGAGCAAAGCTGCTCAGGAGGAGCTAATGAACATCGTTACCATCTTCCTTGGACTCGGCGTCGGTTCGACTATGCGCGCTGAGAGCTTCCTCACCGTCCAGACACTCATGATACTTGGCCTTGGTGTCGTCGCCTTCGCCTCTGCAACCGCTGGAGGAGTGCTCCTCGGAAAGCTCATGATGAAGCTCAGCGGCGGCAAGATAAACCCGATGATTGGAGCGGCCGGAGTTTCGGCAGTTCCGATGAGCGCCAGGGTTGTCCAGCGCTTAGCGAGCGAGGAAGACCCGGGGAACTTCATACTTATGCATGCAATGGGTCCTAACGTCGCCGGAGTTATAGGAACTGCCGTCGTCGCTGGAGTTCTTCTCTCCGTCCTCGGCTGACCTTTTCTTCAAATTTTTGACGAGCCTAATGAAAACCTTAAATAGGAGAAGGACGCTTTAACCTAAAGCGGTGGTGAAGAAAATGCGCGTAAAAACTTTGATGACCCCCGACCCAGTGGTTATAGAGCTTCCGGCGACGAGGGAATACGCCCTCGACCTGTTTAGGAAGCACAAGGTAAGGTCATTCCCCGTCATCAACAAGAATACGAAGGCCCTCGTTGGAATAATAAGCATAAAGAGGGTTCTGCTCCATCCTGATGAGGAACAGCTGGCGATGCTAGTAAAGAGGGACGTGCCGACGGTCAAACCTAACGACGATCTAAAGAAGGCCGTCAGATTAATGCTCGAGATGGACTACAGGCGTGTTATAGTTGTGGACAACGAGAATCGCGTGCTTGGAATACTCACTGTCGGCGACATCGTGAGGCGCTACCTGTCAAAGAACGAGAAGCTGAAAAACGTTACGATAGAGAAATACTACCAGAAGAACGTCGGCGTTGTCTGGCGTGGAACGCCGCTCAAGGCCGCTTTGAAGGCCCTTCTCCTCTGCAACGCGATGGCCATCCCTGTCATAGACGACAACGGCAACCTCGTCGGAATGGTCGACGAGACCGACCTCCTCAAGGACAGTGAAGTGATAAGGGTCATGAAGAGCACCGCTCTGGCTGCCTCCAGCGAGGAGGACTGGATACTTGAAAGCAACCCAATTCTGCTCTTCGAGAAAGCCGAGCTCCAACTGCCCAAGAAACCCGTTGAGGACATAATGAACCGCGAGCTCGTAGTCGCGACGCCGCACATGAGTGTCTACGACGTGGCCCAGAAGATGGTCCAGTACCACATCGAGCAGCTGCCCGTCATAAGGGGCGAGGGCGAGCTCGTCGGCATCGTCAGGGACATGGACATCATAAAGGTCATCCTCAACAAGTGAGCTCTTCTCTTTTCCCAACATTTTAGCGGGTGTTTCTATGGAGGTAAAGCTCTCCCTCTTCGGCTTCGGAAACGTTGGTAGGGCCGTGGCGAGGGTTCTTCTCGAAAAAGAGGCCTTCTTCAAAGAGCGGTACGGCCTGAGCTTTAAGGCGGTGAGCATAGCCGACACGAGCGGAGTTGTATGGCTTCCAGAGGGAATAGACCTGAGGGAAGCACTCACCGTGAAGGAGACCTTCGGAAAGCTCTCGGCATGGACCAACGACTACGAGGTTTACAACTTCACACCGGGTGAAGCCGTTCAGGAGATAGACGCAGACATCGTGGTAGACGTCACCAATGATAAGAACGCCCACGAGTGGCATCTAACTGCCCTCAAAGATGGAAAGGCCGTCGTAACCAGCAACAAGCCTCCCCTGGCTTTCCACTACGCAGAACTGATGAGAGAGGCCGAGAAAAGAAGCCTTCCCTACCTCTTCGAGGCCACCGTCATGGCAGGAACGCCGATAATAACGCTCCTCCGCGAGGGTCTGAGGGGGGACACCGTAGAGAGAATCGAAGCAGTCCTCAACGCGACAACCACCTTCATCCTGAGCGAGATGGAAAGGGGCCTGGACTTCGAGGAGGCTCTGAAGAAGGCGCAGAGGCTCGGCATAGCGGAGCGCGACCCGAGCGGCGACATACTCGGCACAGATGCAGGATATAAGGCGACCATTCTCCACTGCCTCGTCTTTGAGCCGATAACGTTCGATAAGGCGAGCATTAGGGGCATCGTCGAGGTAACGCCCGGAGAGATTGAGAGGGCAAAAGCAAAGGGCAAAACGATAAGGCTAATCGCGACGGTGGAGAGAGGAAAAGTCGTCGTAGAGCCTAAAGAAATCCCGAAGAACAGTCCGCTCGCAGTTGAAAGCCACGAGAACGCGGCAGTGATAAAAACCGACCTCCTCGGCGAGCTTGTGATTAAGGGTGCTGGCGCGGGGCTGAAGGAAACCGCCAGCGGAGTGGTGAGTGATATCGTTATGGCGGCGCTGATGATGCGCTGAACTACCCAAACCTTTTTTAGTCCTACCGGAAGCCTAACTCCGGTGAGCCCATGGAGCACGTGATAGCGCTCCACCAGGTCTACGGCGAGCTGATATTCAGAGGCCTAAAGACGGTAGAGCTGAGGAAGAGCAGGGCTTTTGGCGAGGGGGACATCGTTTTCCTCTACATAGCGCGCGGAAACCCCTACGAGCTGAGGGACACGCTAAGGAGGCTCGGCCTTCACGAGGAGCAGACGCTGACCAAGAGGGGAACCATCGCCGGTGGCTTCGAGGTTGGAGAAGTCATTAAGGCTGATCTTGAGACGCTCTGGGAGATGACGAAGGATACGAGCGGTTTAACCCTCGTTCACGGTGAGAACGGGAAGAAATGGCTTGGACAATACATCAAGGACTACGGCTACGCCTTCACCATAGAAAGACCCTTCCTTTTCAAGGAGCCGATGAGCAGGGAGGAGATGAAGGAGCGCTACGGAATCCACGTGGAGGGCATAATTCATCTGTCGAGAAAAACAAGGAAGCCCTGGGTAAGGGCTTTGATAGAAGACCTCCTCGCGAGGGAGGCAGTCTATCTTTAATCGGAGTCCTTCTTTTCTTCCATCTCCTTCTCTGGGTCAACGATGACGTACGGCCCAAGGCTGAGGCTCTCGATTTCCTCCTGCGTTAAGAGCCTGCTCCTGACCTTCTCGCCTATCAGTGCGCTGTTGCCGAGGGGATCCATGATTTTAACTGTGAGCGGCTTTTTGCCTTCTCTGACGTCCTCGATGTACTGGAGTATCTCATCAACCCTCTTGACAGCTTCCTCGTCACCCTCCTGCTTCCTGAAGTCCCTAGCCATGAGGAGGGTCTCTCTGACCCTTTCAAGCACTCCCTCGACGTTGCTGACAAAGCCTTCCGCGGCCGGACCGGGCTCTATCTTGACTCCTATCTCGTCGAGCTCTATGGTTCCGCTCTTGCTCCTGACGACGCGCGTGAAGAGATCCTTCTCCTCCTCCACCTTCACAGTGTAGAGCTTTGGCGGTCTATCCTCGAGTATCATGACGTCGGCATTTCTATAGCCGCAGCGCTCGCAGATTATCGTGGACTCCATGACCTTGCCGAAGTAGGGTATCTCGTGAACGTACTGCAGAGCCTTGAGCGTGCCCTTGCCGCCGCAGATAGGACAGTCACCGAGGCGAATCTCCTGAATCTCTCCCTCTCTCTCACTCATCTCGCACCACCGAAGAATAGAACCCCTAAGCCCTTTATAAAATCATGGTATGGGAAAAAGAAAACCCCGTCACTTGGCTATCTTTATGTCCGCAGGGGTTAAAATCAGCTTTATTTCGTGCTTGCAGATTTTAGCGGCCTGACCGCCGAGGGCACTCACCATGCCCTTTATCTGCTCTGCGACCTTCTCAAGAACCTCCGGCTTGACCTCGAGCGGAGTGAGGTCGACTAAAACGATGTTGCCGTTCTGGAGCTCCTCTGAAATCCTCTCAAGGTCGGCGTAGCTGGTGACGACGATCTTCTTGAGGTACCTGACCTGGGGCTTGACTAGCTCCTTAGCAAGGACATCTTCCTCAAGGGGTACGACATCAATGTCACGCCTTGGAGCAGCAACCTCCTTCTTAATAGCAGAGAGTGGCTTCTTCTTGACCTTTTCGTCCTTCTTTTTGAGGCTATCAAACAATCCCATAACCTGTTCCCCCCAGTTAATCGTAAGGCTGGATTAATTTGGGCATTGGTGTTTATATCTCTTTCTGAAACTCGCCTGACCCCCTCTTGCCGCAGGCGATAGAGGCCAAAGCTACAAGGGAAAACTTTCACAAGGAAAAAGTAATCTAAACTAAGAGAAAATCTTTTCAGGAGATATTAGACAACAAGTTTTTTATTATAGCACTAGGTTTGATTTACTATTTATTACAGAAAAATTTATAAAATAATCAATGTTATTGTACCCCGGTGGTGATATAGTTCATTAACAAGACAGGTGATTATTATGACATTTAAAGACCCCCCTTTGCAAAAAATCCTAAAGAGCACTGAATTCATGAAGCAGGCTGCATTTTTCACCTCCCTCTGCGTTGGCAGGTTCTTTTTCCCGCACTCGGAAATAGATGGGGCATTTTCCAGCCAGTTTTACCAGTTGCTTACAGCCTATTTCATCATAACACTCGGGATAGTTTTCAGTTATGAGCTCCTCCATGACTTATTCCCAGCCAGGAGAGACGAATTTTCGAGGGCAACTCAAAAGGAGAAATGGGAACTGAGGCTGTTAATATCAGGCTACTTTGCATTTCTCTTGGCAACCCCTCGGGATGAAAAACTGACGCTCATAATTGCGTGGATATTCGGGATAATGTCCGCATACATATTCACAAAGATTAGGATGAGGGAATTCCAGTAGGCAAAAGTAAGCACCAACGGGCACCAAAGGACAAAAGAAAAAGGCTCACTCGGCCCCAACGGCCTCGAGAACCTTCTCCCTTATCTCTGCAGCCTTCTTGAGGGCGAGGTCTATGGCGTACATGACCTCTTCGAGCTTAAAGCTTCCGCCCTCGCTCTTCTGGACGGAGGATATCATGCCGTTCTCGTCGGTGGTGATGGTTATCCTGCCATCCATGACGCGCTCCTCGTCGAAGTTCGGGTCAACGAGGATGTTCTGCCCTATCTTGGCGAGGGTTACTGGAATCGGTATCTTGCTGACGGGCAGGGGCTCGTACTCGTCGAGTATCTGCACCTCGCCGCTCTCCTCGTCGTAGACCACCTTCGGCATCTTGGCGCTCATGAGCGCGGCGATAGCGCCTATTCCACTGGCGTCGAGCAGGTTACCGTCATGGTCAAGGACGTGCACATCAATGAAGACGACGCGGACGAGCTTGCCGGGAACTATGACGAGCTTCTCCAGCTCAACCGCTTCGCTCTCCCTTATGCCCCTGTCAACAACACGCGCAAGCTCGATGGCCCTCTCGTCCGGTGGTCCAGGCTCAAAGCTCGGTGAAGCAAGTGGGACGAGCTCGACGTTGGTGGTTATTACTCCCTTCTCTGGAAGGTCGGGGAAGGGCTCGCCCATGTCAATCTTGATTCCGACGAGAACCTGGGTGTTTCCGAGCTTTACCCACGCCGAGCCCTCGGCCTTTTCGATGACGTTGACCTTGATCTCCAGATCGCGGTAGTCCTCCAGCGAGCGACCGTCAACGCGCTTGCCCTCCTTGAGGAGAGCGAGGATGTGGTCGCGCATTATGCTGGCCATAACTTCCATCTCACTCACCTCCACCGACCTCCTCTGCTATTTTTAGATACTTCTCCTTCAGCGCCTCACGCTGCTTCTGGTAGACGGCCTTTGCACCCTTTATGGCGAGCCTCACAGCCTCGATGAACTCGTCTCTGGTGAGGTATCCATCCATCTGGAGGAGTGTAATGTCGTTCTTGAGAGGCATTATGGCAACTGGAACGTCCGCCTCGCCGTAGTTGTCCTCCTCCTTGTTGAGGTCGAGAACGATTTCGCCCTCTATCTTTCCGGCGGCGCATGCAGCCACAAGGTCCCTCATGGGTATTCCTGCATCCGCCAGAGCTAGCGAAGCGGCGGTAATTCCTGCAACCCTCGTTCCAGCGTCAGCCTGGAGAACCTCGATAAATATGTCTATAGCGGTCCTCGGGAACATCTCGAGTATCAGTGCCGGCTCAAGCGCACCCCTGATGACCTTACTTATCTCAACGCTCCTCCTGTCCGGACCGGGCTTCTTCCTCTCCTCCACGCTGAAGGGCGCCATGTTGTAGCGGACGCGGAGGATTGCCCTGTCAGGCCTCTGGAGGTGCTTGGGATGAATCTCCCTCGGACCGTAGACGGCAGCCAAAACCTTGTTCTTACCCCACTCAACGTAGGCAGAACCATCGGCGTTCTTCAGCACGCCGACCTCCATCTTAATCGGCCTGAGTTCGTACTTCTTTCTACCGTCTATTCTCCTTCCGTTCTCATCTATGAGCTTTAAATCCTCTGGCTTGCCCATCATTCTCCTTCACCCTCTCCAGCGGTTGGCTCTTCAATCTGGGGTATCTCCTCAATAACTCCCTGCTCCTTGAGTTCCTGAAGCCTGCTCATGAGGAGCTCCTTCACCCTGTCGGTGAGTCCCTGTGTGTGGCTCTCCCTGTCAACCTTGAGAATCGCTTCGATGGCGAGTTTCTCGAGCTCCTCCTTCTTTCCGCTGACCCAGACCCAGCCGTTCTGGCCAACAATTATCCTCGTGCCGGTCAGCTTCTTGATGAGGTTTATCATCGAACCGCCCTTTCCTATGAGCCTAGGCACCTTGGAGGGCGTTATCTTTACTATCTGACCTCCCCTAAGCGGCCCACCCTTGAAGGGCATTCCCTTGGTGGTCAGGTCTATCTGGTTGATCTCGTTGTAGGCTTTTATCTTGGCGTAGATTATGTCGCCTATGTCAAATATCTTTCTCAAGTCGGTCTTTAGGATGTCAATGCGCTCCTCAACGGCGTCCTGAACGCGCAGATTCGCCTGATAAGGCGCGCCGATGTCAACCGTCCAGTTGGAGAACTTGACGTCCACTATCTTCCCTATGACGTTGTCGCCGACCTCTGGTATGTAGGGGCCCTCGAGGGGGATAACCCTTATAGCGTCTCCCCTGATCTCCACGAGTCCTACAACCGTCGAGTAAATCCTGTTCCCTTCCCTGAAGGTTCCTCTTCCACTCTTAAACGGCCCCTGGGCAAGCAGAGTCCCAGGGACAACCAGTTCCCTATTTTTTACAAAAATCCGCCTCATAGTCCCTTCCTCTCTATCAGTTTAGTTATCGCGTTGCCCTTCGTAAGGGCGTTAAGCTTCTCATAAAACTCCTCCTCGACACCGCCGGGTATCTCGATGAGGAACATCCAAGAGCCGTCGCTGGCCCACTCCTCGCGCTTTATGTTGCCGAACTTCCTGACCTCACCGTAGGCCCTGCCCACGTAGTCACCGGGTATCTTAACCGCAATGACCTTCATCTCCATCTTTAGCGGCAGGATGGGCCTTATCGCCTTGATGATGCTGGGAACCTGAGCCTCTGCATCCTTGAAGAGGTCAACGTGGACACCTGCCTCCTCCATCGCCCTGAGGATTCTGTCAACCGGATGAGGGTAGCCGGTTCTCGGGTCAACCGCGTGCCTGTGAATGATAGTGGCAATATAGCGCCTCTTCTCTTCGAGCATTTGCCTCCTCTGCTCAGCGGTAAGCTGGACATCTCCCTTGCGAAGGATTATCTTAGCGACCTCGTAGGGGTCGCTCGTGCCGAATATTTTCTCCATCTCGTGCTCGCTGGCTTTATCGCCCTTGTGGGCGTCCTTAAAAACGTAAGGGGTAGCAAGAATCTCCTCTATCGGGACGTCCTTGCCCTCCTTGAAGTCCCTGGCTAGATAGGGGTCAACGAGTATCTCAAAGGTCTCGCCGTGGGTCTTAAGACGGGCGATGACTGCCTTATCGACGCTTATCGGCATCGCCCGTCACCTCAGTAGTTGCTGTCGAGCTCTGAATAATCCTCTTCCTTCTCCTCGACTTCTTCCTCCTTGACCTCCTCGAGGATCTCGTCGAGGTACTTAGCGACCTCTTCCTTGTCCATTTTCTTCCAGCGCTTGTCCTTCATGGTTATGTAAGCCACCTCTATGCTCTCCGGGCTCGGCTCTTCGAGGGTCTTTGCCAGGGCGAGGATGGCCAGCTTTATCGCGCCTTCCATGTCAAGGTCGTCGCTGTAGTGCTCCTCGAATATGGCCATGGCAATGTTCCTGCCGCTGCCTATCGCCACTGCTTTCCACTCAAAGTACGCCCCACTCGGGTCGGTCTCGTAGAGCTCGGGCTCCTCGTTAACGCCCGCCATGAGCAGGGCTGCACCGAAGGGCCTCACACCGCCGTACTGGGTGTGGGCCTGCTTGAGGTCACAGATCTTCTTCACCAGAACGGTGAGTGGAACGGGTTCTCCGTAAGTTAGACGATACACTTGGGCCTCCAGGCGGGCCCTGTCAACGAGAACACGGGCGTCGGCAATTATACCGCTTGGAGCGGCAGCTATATGGTCATCTATCTGGAATATCTTCTCGTAGCTGCTCGGCTCTATGAGCTTGCTGGTTATCCTCTTCTCGACGGCGAGAACAACACCTTCCTTCCACTTAACTCCTACAGCGGTAGCACCGCGCTTCACTGCCTCCCTCGCGTAGTTCACCTGGAAAAGCCTTCCATCAGGGCTGAAAACCGTAATAGCCCTGTCGTAACCTGCCTGCGGTGGCACAAACGCCATTTTACATCACCCCTATGGATTATCGCGATATCTCCTACTCTCTTTGGGATAATTCTCGGACGGCCTAATTAAGCTTTTCTATTTTTCCTCCAAACGCCAGCAGGGCCATCTTTCTGGCGGTTCTCTTTGCCATCTCCAGCGGCAGGAAAGCGAAGAGGAATATCACAACCGCCAGGACAAGGGAGGCGTTCCTGCCAAGGGGCTGGAATATCATGAGCGCGAAAGCGACTAGCATCATGACTAGGCCTAGGGCCAAAAACCTCTGGTACGTTCTCTTTAGGATTTCCATAGTTTCCTCCATCTCACCACCGAGGGGTTTTTATTACAAAGCGGTTTTAAGCCTTTGGTGTTGGGCATGAACTGTCCGTTCTGCAATCCAAGTGCTGAAGTCATCCTCTATGAAGACGGGCTGATCAGGATACTTATCGACTCATATCCAGCGAGCAGAGGCCATCTCCTTGTCGTTCCAAGAAGGCACGTGAAGCGCTGGGAAGACCTGAGGGAAGAAGAGAAGGCCGCGCTGGTCAGAGGCATAGACCTCGCGATGGAGAAGCTGAAGAAGGCGCTCAAGCCCGATGCGTTCAACATTGGCATTAACCTTGGGAGGGCGGCGGGGCAGACGGTTCCTCACCTTCACATGCACGTGATTCCAAGATGGGAGGGAGACTGCAGGCACCCACGTGGCGGCGTCAGAAAGGCGCTCCTCGATCTGGAAGACGAGAACTTGAACTTGAGAGAGCGATGGGAGAAGAACAGACTGAGTAGAGAGGAGATGGAGAAGCTCAGGGAAGCGTTTAACCGACCTCTCCATGCCCTGGAGGGTGAGACTTGAAGAAAAGTCAACTTTCCAGCTACTGTATTCCAAAAAGCAGGCTTTCATAGAAGTAATCACTTTGAGTGACAAAATTTTAAATCATTCGAAAAGCTTTTTTACTTTTTATACAAACTTAATTGCTTAAGCCCATCGTTGGGTGATGGCAATGAACAGAAGGGTATGTGCGTTACTATTGGACATATTGCTAATTCTTGGAGGACTTCCAACGGGAGCCTCAGTGAAAGAAACGCATCGCTACAGGGGGCGTTATCAACCCGTTCTTTGAAGGCTACCTGAAAGCATTGCCCAATGCAACGGAAGAAGAAAAGGAAGCACTGCTGACCCGTTGCTTCATCCGAACTGACACTGCTCTCAACAATCAAAAGGAGGGTTGAGTAAATGAAAAAAATCCCCATCCTGTTTTTACTCCTTCTTTTCCTCCCCTTAGCTTCAGCTGGAAAGGTTAACCTATTCAACTACCTGCCAAGCAATGAAACTGTAAAGTTAGTAACCTTCGAGTGTCACTCGAACTGTATGCCGGAAAAATGGTTTATGGTCGACAAACTAACCATCATAAAACCCTACAACGGAACTTCTGACGTCAAAATCACGATAACCGGAAACGAGAGCAGGCTGGAATTCATTCCGGCAAAAAACTTAACACCATTCTCAATCAGTGACATTAACTGGAGCAATTTGGAGAACGTCACAAAAACACGACAGCACACGACCCTTATGGAGCGGAATGGAAGGGAAGCTTCAACAGAATGAACGGGAAAATCTGGAGTAAAGGGATTAAACTTCAGTTCCACTGTAGCGACTGCGAGGTACACGGTTGTTTGCTGATTTTGGATATTAATTGCAGTACCAACGCAACAAACTGTAAAGTAATGTCACAGGTGCCACCAGACTGCGGAATGGACATGAGATACACCAAAACAACCACCACAACCACTCAAAAACCAGAAGACAAAGAAATCTGCGGACCAGCGTTGCTGATTGAACTCACACTCAATCCTCTGATCTTGAGAAGGAAAAAGCGTGATAGCTGAAAAAGCCGAACCCTTCATTTTTCCTACTCGACCGGATACTTCTCTTCGTTCTTCCTCAGCTTTCTTTTGACTGCCTCGTCGAGGTCTATTCCAAGCTCGTGGGCGAGGAGTGTAAGGTAGATTACGACATCCGCAATCTCGTCGGCTATCGCTTCCCTTTTGGCTGGGTTCTTAGCGAGTTCAAGAACCTCCTCGTCGGTCTCCCACTGGAAGTGCTCCAAAAGTTCGCCGAGCTCAACCGCTGCCGAGATGGCGAGGTTTTTGGGCGTGTGATACTTCGCCCAGCCTCGTGCATCACGGAAGGCCACAACCTTTCTCTCCAGCTCTCTGAAGTCCATGAAACCACCTCAGTAAACATGGGCATCGGTGTTTCTCAGCAACTCGAGCATCTTCAGGAACTCCATAAGTTCTTCCTTGGAGAAGTGCTCCTCTGCCTCATCTTCCGGGTCGAATTTGCTTAAGTATTCTCTGGCCTTCATTAGGTCATCAAGATCCTCCTGAAGCTCCAAAGCGCGCTGGGTGAACTCATAGCTCGTGTGCGGGCTCTCAAAGGCCCTGTTCTGGTTAGCTATTATGGCAATCTTAACGTTGGCTATCGTTTCGTCGAGCAGTTGGATGAGTTCTCCAATCTTCATTTCCATTCACGTTGAGACTTTCTCAGCCAGAATATTTAAACTTCTCCCGAAAGGTTTTTACGCAATAGCTGAGGAAATGTTTATGGTGAGACCTATGGACTTCGACCTCTTTATGGAGAGGTACGGGTACAAAATCCTGTTCGGCATCTTTGGAGTTGTGCTTCTTGTAATAATAGGTACCCTTCTGGCATCGTTCTACCTGCTCTTCAGGTACCTGGGATACTTTGCGGCAAGCCTAGTCATCGTGTTTCTGTTCGCTTACGCCTTCACGGTAAAGAGACGCGTCATAGACGCCCAAGCACAGGCTCACGCCAAGTACTTCTACGACGACAGGAGGAAGCGTTAGGGGGAGAAAGATGGATCTCGACCTGTTCATGGAGAAGTATGGATATAAGCTCCTGATGGTCTTCATGGCCTCCGTGGTCATCGGGATAATCGGAGCACCCGTGGTCTTGATGGCTATCGGTCTTAAGGCGGACATCACCTCAGTGGCCACTGTAATACTCCTCCTATTCCTGCTGGGTGCCGCTATCTTTGCCTTCTCAAGCGGCCGTCAGAGCATCAGCGATACATTCACTAGGACACCCAACAGGGCATTCTACGAAAAGGAGGAAAAAGGAGAAAAGTGACTTTCGAAAATTTTTCGATTTTTACCGGTACTTTTCTGAGCATAGAGTTTTAACCCTCGGCACAGATAGCCTATGGTGGTCATCGTGGAGACGGTTAAGGCTTATCCTTCTGATTTAGTCAAGTCCAAAGTCAAGAAACGTGAGAAAAAGCTCCTCATGGGCAATGAGGCGATAGCCTACGGTGCCCTTGAATCGGGCGTCGTCTTCGCAACTGGTTACCCAGGAACCCCCTCAACCGAGGTCATCGAGACAATTGCCCATCTCAAGCCAGAAGTCTTCGCCGAGTGGGCGCCCAACGAAAAGGTTGCCCTTGAAGAGGCGGCGGGTGTTGCCTACACCGGCCTGAGGGCACTCGTCACGATGAAATGTGTTGGTCTCAACGTTGCAGCCGATCCCCTTATGAGCCTCGCCTATTCCGGTGTTGAAGGTGGTCTTGTAATCCTCGTTGCGGATGATCCCGGCCCGCACACCAGCCAGACCGAGCAGGATGACAGATATTATGGAAAGCTCTCGCTTCTCCCAGTTCTTGAGCCCACTGACCCGCAGGAGGCCCACGATTTAATCATCTACGCCTACGAGCTGAGTGAGCGCTATAAGGTTCCTGTCATCTTCAGAACGACCACGAGGGTGAATCACACAACGGCTGACGTTGAAGTCGGTGAGTTCGTTGAGCTCAACCGCGAGCCGAAGTTCAAGAAGGACATAGAGCGCTATGTAAGGGCAAGCATGGATGGCAACAGGAAGAGGCATAAGTGGCTTAACGAAACGCTGAGAAAGATCGAGGAGGAGTTCAACTCGATGCCCTTCAACTGGGTCGAGGGAGAGGGAAGGATTGGAATAATCGTCGAAGGAGCACCCTACAACTACGTGAGGGAGGTTCTGCCCAAGCTCGACGGTGACTTCAAGGTTCTCAAGATCTCAACCCCTCACCCGCTCCCCAGGAAGCTGGTCGTTGACTTCCTCAAAACGGTTGACTTCGCAATAGTCATTGAGGACGGCGCTCCCTTCCTCGAGGAGGAGGTTAAAATAGCGGCCTATGAGGCCGGCCTGAACGTGCCAATCTACGGCAAGAGAACTGGTCATCTGCCCCTTGAGGGTGAATTGAACCCGAGCCTGGTCAGGAACGCCCTGCTGAATCTCCTCGGCAGGGGAGCTGAAGAGTACACCAAGCCCGAGGAGGTCGCTTACGCCGAGAGCCTTGCCCCGAAGAGGCCTCCAGTTATGTGCCCCGGCTGTCCTCACAGGGGCTCCTACAGGGCTGCCCTTGATGCCCTGAGAGACCTTAAGCTCGGCCGCTATTCGGTTCCCATACACGGTGACATAGGCTGCTACGCTCTATCGCTTCTCCCGCCGCTTGAGGCTATCTGGACCGAGTTCGTCATGGGCGCGAGCATAAGCCTCGCCAACGGCCAGAGCGTGGCAATGAAGAAGAAAATCATAGCGACGATCGGAGACTCTACCTTCTTCCACAATGGAATCCAGCCTTTGGTCGATGCAGTCTACAAGAACCTCGACGTTCTTGTGATGATACTCGACAACAGGACAACGGCAATGACCGGCCACCAGCCGCATCCAGGAACGGGGGGAAGCGAAACCGGCAGGAAGTTCAACGAGATTGACATCGAGGCGCTCGTCAAGGCTCTGGGCGTCAAGTACGTCAAGACTGTTGATCCCTACGACCTCAAGGCAACGAGAGAAGCGATAAAGGAAGCGATGCAGGTTGAAGGGCCGGCCGTGATAATAGCCAGACGGGAGTGTGTTATTCCGGTCATAAGGCGCGGGGAGATCGGCGAGATACCGCTCGTCGTCGAGGAGAGGTGCACCGGCTGCAAGGCGTGCATACTCCTGACGGGCTGTCCAGCTCTAGTCTACGACCCAGATACCAACAAGGTGAAAATCGACGAGCTCCTCTGTACCGGCTGTGGAGTCTGCAACCAGCTCTGTCCGTTCGACGCGATAAAGTTCCCGAGCGAGCTGGAAAAGAGCTAATACCACCCGTACTTCCAGCCACTTTTACTTTCTCTTCTCGCTTCTTCTACTTCATCCGAAACAATCGCGTTGAAAAGCCAGAGGTATATTAGCGTTAGGAAAAAGCCGATGAACGCTCCGGGCTGCTCGTCAATCTTGGCAAGAACCCATATTATCGCAAGCAGGGGGAGAGCCAGCTTAAATGCAGCTTTCCTTATGTGTCCCCAGTTCTCCGGTCCAAGGTAGTCAGGGCTTCCTGGTCTCGAGAACGGGTCGTGGATGAACCAGTAGAGCCCACTGGACATAATAGATGACCAAACCAGTGGGGAGAGTATCAAGGCTGTGTACATAGCGGGAGCAATCCAATAGACCAAGCTCTCACCCGTTGGGGATTGGTCATGAATCTATTAAGCTTTTCGGTCGTAAAAAAATTGCCTAAAAATTATAGTGAGTAAGGCTTTACTCCTTCCAGACCTCCAGAACCATAAACCTCCTCACGAGAGGATTCGGGTAGAGTTCCCAGCCGATACCGTCTGTATCCGCTTCAATCTCTCCGTAGAGACCACCTTCTCTCGGGTCGAGGCTTTCACCGCGTATCTTCCCGGAGAGTAGTTCAACTTTCATATACCTCGGCAGGCCGACCATAGCCCTGCCGTTCTCTCTCGCGTAGTCAATGGCCCACTTGGCGGTGTATATTCCTGAGAAAATCTCCGCTATCCTGACCGGGACACTCGACTTTCCGACGGCGAGAATTTCTATGCCCGTGTCTTCCCAGAATTTCTTCGCGAGGGGCTGAAGGTCCTTCCTCAGCTCGTGCCATACTGCCTTTCCTCTCTCGGTTATCGTCAGTGCATCGATGGTGACATCGTCGAGCTTTCTTACCTCTATCCCACCGAGTGTAGAGTCGAGGTGAATAACGTCGGGCTTGACTTTCTTTGCCAGCTTTACAGCAAGAAATGCCTCATCCTTCACGGCCTGTCTGCCGCTCATGTCGTAATTGAAGGGGTCAGCGTACTTGACTATGCTGAGCGTTGCTGTCCTGTATGGCTTCTCAACGAGAACCGCGACCGTCGCTATCAGGCCCAGGGGATTGTACTCCTCGTCCAGCAAAGCTCCTCCTGTGTCAGCAGCGACTATCCTCATGGCAACCACCGTTAAGCACCAATTACCAATATGCCACAGACGCCAAATAAGCTCTAGGTGGCGTGTTGAATGAGTCAACTGATGTGGTTTATGAAACTTTGGGTTCTTACTCCCTTAAAGCCTCCCCTTTAGGGCAGGGAGGGGGTCAGCCGTTAACCCTCACTGAGGAACCTCTCCCGTTCCTGAACATCTTCTATTCCCGACATTCCATTCTATGGGGGATGTTATAATGGTCACGCTCTACGCGAACGCCGGGCTGGCAAAAACTCTCGAAGGTGCGATAAGAGACTGCAGAATTCACAAAGGAAAGAGGGAAAAGGCTCTCTCGTCGAGGGTCAGCCGCTGAGCCTCATCACTTCTCAGAACTCGGCAAAGTCATCATCCCTCTGAGCCTTTCCACGTCCTCCCTTAAAGCGCTTACCGTTTCTTCATCAAAGCTCGTGATTCCAGAGTAGCGCTTTATGACCTCATGAACCTCGGGATACCTGCTCTCCAGCATTCCCATTAGTTCTCCAGCGGGCAGGAGCATGCCCGTGTCGCGGTAAACAAAATAGGCGCCTATCGCGTAGAGGGCATCCATATAGGAGTTGTAGGCCATATCAAAGCGTCTCTCGGACAGGTAATACTCAGCACGGCCCACGTAAGCTGAAATCTTCTCAATAAACTCCTTTTCCATTTCTCCCACCACGCAGAGTTTATAAGGACGGACTTAATAAATCTGTCGAGGGCTTATGAGGGCGGAGATAATCGCGTGGGCCGCAACGGTCTTGGTCATAATCTACATCGCCTGGGAAGTCGTCAGTCCGCTCATCACGCCAATATTCTTCGGCCTCGTTCTGGCTTACGCAGTCTATCCTATCCACAAGAGACTAATCCCAGAGCTCGGCGAGGCAAGGTCGGCCTTCCTGCTGACGGTCGGAATGGTGGGTCTTGGGGGCACCATAACGGCGGAACTTATAATGATCTCTGCCCAGGTTGCTGCATCGTTCTACTACAACGTCGTCGACTTCTTCAACTGGGTGCTGACCCAACCGCTTCCCTCAGAAGTTCTTGACTTCATCAGGAACTTCTCAGGAGAATTCATACCCAAACTTTCCGAGTATCTGTCCAAACAGGCCTTTTCACTCCCCATGTACATCCTACAGCTGCTCATCTTCCTCTTCACCTTCTACTACGCCCTGGCAAACTCAACGGGCATAATCGAGCAGATACAGCTTTCCCTCCCCGAGAAAAACCGGCACCTCGGCGAGGAGATACTCCAGAGCGTAAGCAAAACGCTGGGTGCCCTGGTTAGGGCGTGGCTCCTCCTCAACGTCGCCAAGGGAGTGCTCATGACCCTCGGCTTCATGATCTTCGGCGTTTCAGATATTTACACTGCCATAGTGGCAGGCTTTCTTACATTCCTCTTCAGCTTCGTGCCCCTCTTCGAAGGCTGGATGATATGGCTCATTGCCGCCGCTTACTTCGCTAAAGAGGGAATGTACCTCCATGCTGCCGGCATCTCGCTCTATGGGTTCTTCCTCGTCTCCCCGATGCCTGACTACACTATAAGGCCGCTGATAGTGGCCAAGGACACGGACCTCGATGAGACGCTCGTCTTCATCGGAATGGTTGGCGGCACGTGGGCAATGGGAATAAAAGGGCTGATAATAGGACCTATAGTCCTCAACCTTCTTCTGACGCTCCTAAAAGAATGGAAGAGAGTCATAGCGAGGAAAGGACCTTCACACCAGCTTGCTCCAGCTCCCTCAAAGCATTCTCCTCATCCTCAGGATTGATGCCCCTGACAGCATCGCGTAGGAGATAGGTCTCAAAGCCGTGCCTGATTGCGTCGAGGGCCGTGGCTTTAACGCAGTACTCCGTTGCCACACCGCAGACGTAAACGCGCTTTACACCCTTCTCCTTCAGGATTTCCGCCAGGTTGGTTCCTTCGAAGCCAGAATAGGCCTCCTTATCCGGCTCGGCCGCCTTCGAGATTACCACTGCATCCTCAGGAAGTTCAACAACGAACTCCGCACCGGGCGTGTTCTGAACGCAGTGCTTCGGCCACGGCCCACCCTGTTCCTTAAAGCTGATGTGGTCCTCAGGGTGCCAGTCCCTTGTGGCAACTATCAGAGCCCCGCGCTCCTTGAACTTTCTGATGTACTCATTCACTCTCGGGATGATTTTGTCACCATCCGGAACGGGCAGGGCCCCTCCAGGCATGAAATCCCTCTGCATGTCCACAACTATCAAGGCCTCCTCGGGCATCTCGCATCACCAATGAAAAGTTCGAAGAAAGGGTTAAAACGATTTATTGGACGCTTCCGTCCATTCAGAGCTCGAGCCTGTCCTTAAACTTCGACATGTCGACGCCCTTGTCGAGGCCGAAGAGATACGCCAGAACCTTTTCGTCAAGATCACCGTAGCGCTCGCGCATAGCTTTGATGCCCTCGAGAACCTCCTCCCGTTCCCAGCCGAGGGACTTCGCCACGTATCCAACCATCTCGTTGAAGAGGTCTTCACTGGCCTCTTCCTCTTCTAACAAGGCCTCGTTTACAACCAGCTTTCCTTCCCTCTCCTCAAGGAGGCCACTTTCGATGGATTTCTCTATGAGCTCCTTCGTGGCCTTAATGTCCATGAGCCTGAGGCTGAAGGCTATGATTCCAACGAGTTCACTCCTCGTGAACTCAACCGAGCCTTTATACTCAACAGCGCGCTTCAGCGGGTGCACACAATCACCTAACGTTTTTAGGGCGTTGGAATAGATAAACCTTTGCCCGTTAGAGGTTTAAACGGTAAAGGAAATTTAGAGTGGTGATGGCCGTGGAGCAGAGAACGCATATTCTAACCTCTAAGACCCTTGTGGGGAAGCCCGTTAAGATTGAAGAAGGCTATGCAGAGGTCGTTCTTCAGACGACGGACGAGATGAAGGTCGACGAGTACGGACTGGTTCATGGAGGCTTCACCTTCGGGCTTGCCGATTACGCGGCCATGCTCGCTGTAAACGAGCCGACCGTTGTTCTCGGAAAGGCCGAGGTGCGCTTTTTAAAACCGGTCAAAGCCGGCGAGAGACTCCTCGCTAAGGCCTCCCCGGTGGAGGATCTAGGCAAAAAGAAGCTCGTGAAAGCCGAAGTGTTCAACGAGAAGAACGAGAAGGTCTTTGAGGGAACCTTCCACTGCTACGTCCTTGAGAAGCACGTCCTCGAGTGACCAAAATTTTTTAAATCTAAATATCGAATTTCGATATCGGTGTTCGATATGAAATACCGCGACTTCCTGACTCTGCACGTCCTCCACCACGCAGAAAGGGAGCCAATAACCGGTTCTTTCATGATGGAAGAGCTCAAAAGACATGGCTATCACATCAGTCCGGGCACGATATACCCCCTTCTGCACGGCATGGAGGAAAGCGGGCTCCTAAAGAGCCGCTGGGAAGTAAGGGACGGAAGGCGCGTCAGGGTCTACGAGATAACTCCAGAGGGAAAGAAAACCCTCGAAGAGGGCAGGGAACGAGTTAGGGAGCTGTGCAGAGAACTACTGGAGGAGTGAAATATGGAGGAGAAGGAAAAGAAAATCTTCGGCGTTAGCTGGAACGTCTTCCTGCTTGGGATTGTCAGTTTCCTCAACGACATGAGCAGCGAGATGATAGCACCGGTAGTACCAACTTATCTGACTGAAATCCTGGGAATTAGCAAGGCCGTGAGCGGCTCGATAATGGGCCTCATCGAAAGCCTGAGCTCGCTGTTTAAAGTGTTCTTCGGCTACTTCAGCGACCGCTTTAGAAAAAGGAAGCTCTTCGTGGCCTTTGGCTACCTGTTCTCCACCATCGCCAAGGGGGCCCTTGCATTCGTCCACTCGTGGTGGGACTTTGTAACCCTAAGGGTTCTCGACAGGGTGGGCAAAGGAATAAGAACCGCACCAAGGGACGCGCTCATTGCCGAATCCAGTGAGAAGGGAAAGACGGGCAAGTCCTTTGGCTTTCACAGAATGATGGATACGCTTGGAGCTGTTGCCGGACCGCTGGCGGCGATAGCGATTCTGGAGCTGCTCAAAAGCCTGCCTCTGGAAACCGCCTACCGCTATCTCTTCCTGCTCTCAGCTATTCCAGGCTTAATCGGAGTCGTCATCGTCATACTGCTGGTCAAAGACAAAGGTGGCGAGGTAAAGAAGAAGGTAAAGGGCATCTCGGCGCTCAAATCCAGAAACCTGCGCCTCTTCCTCGTCGTGGTTGCCATCGGCGCCCTCGGCAGGTACAGCTACGCCTTCACACTCTGGAAGGCCGAGGAGCTCGGCTTCTCAGTCGTTCAGGGACTGGGCTTTTACGCGCTCTTCAACCTAATCTACGCCCTCTCAGCCTATCCCCTCGGAACCTACTCGGACACCTTCGGAAAGAAGAGGATGATAACCCTCGGCTTCGGAATAGCGGCTCTGGCATCGCTGGCCTTCGCATACGCGAGGGACTTCTACACACTCATAGCAGCCTTCGTGCTCTATGGCCTCTACATAGCCATCGAAGACACCATACCGAGGGCCTACATGGCTGACTTAGCGAAGGAATTCGAGAAGGGGACAATCATAGGTGCCTACCACACTGTCTTTGGTGTCTTTGTCTTTCCAGCTTCGGTGATAGCGGGCTGGCTGTGGCAGAACTATTCACTAACTTACTCGTTCACCTTCGCGGCGCTGATGAACGCGATAGCTATGGTTCTGATGGCGTTTGTGAGGGAGTAACCTCGTTTCATTTTTACTTTGCAGAAAAGCCGGGAGAAGAGAAAAACGGCAAAATCAAGCCCCAAGCTTCTCAAGCTCTTCCTTGCCGATGATGAGAGGCCTCTCAGCCTCTATAACGTAGCCCAGCTCCCAGAGGACTTCGCCTTTATTCATGGCCTTGGCGTAGCGCTCGGCCATCTCCTCGGCCTCTTCAAGTGAGTTAGCCTCGATTATCCTCCTGACGTACCACTTCCTGTCTCCAAAGCGAAGCTTGAACTCAGCCATGTACATGGGCATCACCGCAGGTATGTGGGAGACAAACTTTAAAACGTTCACCCCAATTATAGTCAGTGGTATAAAGCAACTTGGAGGAAAGAGTAATGAAGGGTCATGCCCTTTTTCTTGCCCTCCTGGCGATGCTGCTTATAACTCCACCAATCCTCACCACTTCAGAGAACCAAACGGCGTACCTTATGGTAGTTAGTACCCCAAAGGCCCACGTCTTCATCAACGGGAAGAACGTTGGCGAGACACCCCTCAACCTCACCATCACGCCGGGCAACTACACTATCCAGCTCTACAACCCCGACTACCTCGTCTATTCCCTGAACGTCTCCCTACGGGATGGAGAAAGAAAACTGATTAACGCCACGCTGAAGCACCCAACCTTCAAGCTCAGGATACTCACAAAGGAGAGGGGGCTGGAAGTCTATCTCGACGGAGAGCTTATCGGAGAGACGCCCCTCAACGAGACAGACGTTCCAGTAGGCATCTACAGCCTAACGATAAAGCGTGATGGGAAGACAATTTACAACACCACGATACGCGGGGAGAGAGGAGGATTCGTTACGATAAGCCTAGACCCAATAGAGCTGCCAGGGGAGACATCACTAGCAAAGAAGGAAACGAGAAATAACGAAGAAAACATCTGCGGTCCTAGCCTGTTGATACTGACAGCACTGACACCTGCACTCGCGAGAAAGCGCTAAGGCTCTATCGCCCTGTAAACGCCGCCTTCCTTGAGGGCCCCGAAGATCTTGCCCCCTTCCTTCGTGCGGAGCTCTACGAGGACCTTAGCGGGCTCGCGCTCAACTTCCCCCTCCACAACCCTTTTGCTTAGAACCTGGATAAAGGCATCCCCCAGCCTCTCGAACTCGAAGACGAGAACGTCATCCTCCCATCTGTGGCCGCGGTAAGAAACGCCGCCCATTCTAAAAGTAACCTCAACCTTAACCTTCATTCGGACTCCTCCAAAAACTTGTACCATAAAAACCTTCAGCTTTCACCTTTAAAAAGGTTGAGAAAGGGTCAAGAGCTCTTCTTCAGCTTGAGCACCTGCTTGGCGAACTCCTCAAGCACTTCCTTGCGCATACCCTCGAAGAACTTTATTGAGCCAGCGTAGCTGTGGCCACCGCCCTCGATGCCAGCGCTCGGGAGTGCCTCCTGGAGCTTGGGTATTATCTCGTTGAGGTCGAAGTTGTAGGCCGCCATGCCGTCTGAAGCCCTCACTACCGCGAAGTCCGGGCCGTAGGCCAAAGTGAGTATCGGGCTGTCCTCACCGTATTTCTCCTTGAAGTGGTCGTGGATCAGGCCGCTCAGCTTGCCGGGGCTCGGGTAGCTGAACTTCGGTGCGTAGAGCTCTATGTCTATGGTGTTGAACCTTATGCCGTTCGGCAGGACGACGCTCTTGACGTGCGGCAGTGAAGCCCTGAGGGCCTTCTCCTGCTTCTCCTTTACCTCGGGATAAATTGCGTCGATAAGCATTCTGTGCCTCTGCAGATTGCCCGTCAGGAGGAGTATCTCGTCGATTATGCCGTGTCCGTCCATAAACTTCCAGAAATAAGCTTCGTGGTCTATAACCTCGGCTATCTTCTTGAGATCCTCTTCGGTTAGACCCTTCGCCTTCTTGGCTATCTCGAGATACTGGTAAAACTCCGGTGCTTTACTCCTGTCGCCGGTTCCGGCTATGGCTGGCAGGTGCTTGATCTTGTCTTCTACGGCCGGATTAATGTAGCGTGCTATTTCAGTTGCGAGCATTCCGGCGGTCAGTTCGTAGTAGCCACGCTTGATGTGATGGGGGTTGACGTGAACGTCAACGTACTCATCGACGGTAGCTTTGTCCTCGCTTATCCACTCCCTCGGGTCATGATGGTCTATAACCACTATCGGAACGCCGTAGGCCTTGATGCGCTTGTAGGCTGGAATGTCCTCACTCGTTCCGCCGTTGTCCACTATGACGACGAGCGGTAATGGATCGCCGAACTTCTCGTGATCCTCGACCATGAAGATTATGTCCTTGAGGACATCCTCAAGCTCGTAGAACGGTGCCCTGCTCGGTCTGCGCTTGAAGAGCTTCCACCTTGCCCCCGGATCGGGCGAGACCTCCTCTATGAGTGGAACTATAGCGTATTCGAGTGCCAGACCAGAGGTGTAGCCGTCCGCATCCGCGTGGTGTCTCAGCAATATCGGTCTTCCCTCGTAGATGGCACGCCTTATCATGAAGGCGGCCTTCATTATCTTCGGCTTGAGCTTCTCCAGAACCTCGCTCTCCACGAGGAAGCCAACGTCCTCGGGCTGGGCCTTCCTGTCGAGTTGCTCTTCAATCTTCTTCTTTACCTCAGCCGCCTCCGGACCCCATAGGCGGGCCATGTCGCTGACTTCTATCTGTATCTCGCCGGAGTGGAAGGCTATCTTTCCGATTATCTCAACGATGTCGCCGACGTTTATGTTAGGATAGGCCCTAACGCCCGGTGCCTCAAAGGCGGCCGCCCAAGTTATGCCCGTTCCGTCGGTTATCGTGAAGACCGTTGGGCCGCCGGTGACCTGTATCTGAGTGACCCTACCGCGTATCCTCACGGTTTTTCCGGCCATGTCCTTCCTGAGTTCACCGATTGGAGTAACTGGAAGCTCTTTTCTAACGACGACCTCCTTGTAGTGCTTGAGAGCCGACTCTATGAGGTCAACCTCGCGCTTGTCGGGTCTAACATCGAGAACCTGGACGAGTATCTCCTGACCCGGAACGTAATCCCTGCCGCCAAGGAGGTCCTTCCTCTTGATAAGCCCTGTAACGTGCGGGTTAAGCTTCACAAAAACACCAAAGCGCTCCACCCTGTCTATGGTTCCCTTATATACATTGCCTATCTCAACGTCCTCATAGTCGCAGGTCTTGTCGAGGATATAGACCACCTTGTATTTCCTCATGCAGTCCGGACAGACCCAGGTAGTTTCCATACCGGGCTCCCAGGGCTCCTTCACCTTACCACAGATGTCGCAGGCGAGAACACGGCCAGTTCCGCCGCAGGTGGGGCAGGTGTCGTAAACCGGCACAACGCCCTTGCCGTGACACTCGGGACAGGGTATCTCGTCAACTTCATCCTCAACGCCGAAGTAGTCCAAGTTTCTGTAACCTTTAAGCTGCTTGTCGAGCTTGAAATCAGCCGGAACATAGCCCCAGCCGTTACAAACTGGACACTCCTTCTCGCCAACCTTGACTTTACCCGTTCCGTGACACTCAGGACAGTCTTTGACCACCATGGCTCACACTCTCCAGAAGTTCTCTCACTGAAGTCACCTTAGGCCGATGGGGACTTATAACCTTTTGTCTCCGCGTCCCGGAAGAAACCCCAGAAGACAAGCATAGAGATTGCGTAAAGGAATGCCGTTATAAGGAACGGCCAGGTGAGAGAGAAGTCGAAAAGCCTGCCACCTATGTACTGACCTATTCCGAAGGTGGCCGTCCAGGAGAGGTTGTTCAAGGCCATTACAGTCGAACGCTCCTCCTTGGAGAAGGAACTCATCATGAAGGAGTTCCATATGGGGTTGACTATGTTCATGAGAATAGTTCTAACGGTGTAGATGAAGGCCGCTACCATGAAAGTCGGCGAGAATGGCATCGCCGCTATCAGGAAACTGGCACTCCCGTTGAAAGAGACTATGGTCTTGACGCTGCCGAGCCTGTCCGCTATCATCGGGAGGATGAACATGCCAAGACCCATTATAAACTGCTGAAGGGCGAAGAGCCAGCCTATACTTTCCAGACTCGTGCCGAAGCGCTGGTTGAAGTAGAGGCCCATGTAGGGTATCGTAACGCCAGCACCGAGGCCGATGAGAGCGCTCGGAAGAGCAAAGCGGCCGATTCTCAGGAGCAGTTTCTTATTGATGTTGAGCCTCTTCTCCGTGTTTGCCAGAACGGACTTCACGAAGAGCACGAGGACGAATCTAATCGGGATTATAATGAGAACCAGCGCAAAGACCTCGCGGTAGCTTAAGTATCTTGGCAGGAAGCCAGCTAAAAGGAGGCCCACTGCGGAACCTATCGTCCCCATCGCGGAGGAGAGACTGAAGAGGTAGTGCCTCTTTTCGTCGCTAACTTCACCGCTCAGCAGGGCCATGTAGGAGGGGCCCTCAAAGGCGAGGCCTATCCCGATGAGCACACCACCCAGGGTGAGCATGACTATGGTCGGATATAGAACCTGAATGAGCCTGCCCAAGAACATCAGTGAGACTCCAAGAAGAACGGCCCTCTTGTAGCCTATTCTCGTGCCGAGAGGGCCCGAGAAGAGAAGAATGCTTGCCTGAGCCAGGGTAGAAAGGGAAAATACTATACCAATGCCCGTGTAGTCAAAGCCGAGGGATTTTAGATAGAACGGAAAGATGAACCAGGCCATATTGCCACCTAACCAGGATATGAAGGAGTAAACTACGAGCAACCATGCATCCCTGCTGAAGTCCCTATAATTCTGCAGCGACATGAACGTTTAGACGAGGGTTTGAGTATATAAACCTACCTCTCCTCCACCGAAAAATTTATTAACAAAAAAGGGCATTACTCACCGTTTAAATAAAAAACGCAGTCATCTTATGACTCAAATAAGAGGAGTAAAATTGGAAAACGGGATAAAATAAGCTTTCACATTTCTTCCATAAACTTCTCTACAGCGAGCCTCGTCTCTTCGTAGGTCTTTCCTGCAAGTATTATTACCTTGTACTGCGGGTTGTTCGGGTTGTCCAGCTCTTTTATCACGTATCCTTTCTGCTCTATCTCGGCCTTGATGGCATCCACGGTGTTCGTTCCATAGACCTGCTCGAGGAGTTCCCAGGCTTTGTTGCTGACCCAGCCACCTATGATTATAACGTTCTTGTCCGATGGAAGGCTCGTCAGGTCGGTATCCTCGATGATGAAGTCGTAAACATCGTCCGTAGCCTCGACTTTCGGGGCGATAACTGAGACGGTTCTCGTAACCGTGGCAACGCGGACGAAGCGGTAGCCCTCAACTCCAACTATCCCTCCGTTCTCGTCCCTCTGGAAGACCGCCGTAATCTCAAGACCCCAATCAGTTGGGAGCTTTAGGGCATCTCCAGGCCCTATGAACACCCTCGGAAAGCTCGCGAGGCTCTCGTTCACGTGGAGGTAGAGGGTGTAGAGCCCATTATCGGGGTCTATGTCCCAGATCCACTGGCCCTTATAGACATCGCCGTCCGAGTACTGCTTCACTTTCTCGTAGTACCAGTAGTCGTAGGTGACCATCTGAGCGTTGTTTATGCCAACGAAGAAGTCCGTGGGGGTGAAAAGGAAGACGTTCTTTGCTCCAGCTTCGAGAAGTTCGTTTATTCTTGCCGAGGGATACGTATCGTACTCCTCAAAGTCCTCGGCACCGTTGGTGTCGACATACATGATGTAGTACTTGTCCTCGCTCATTGTCTTGGTCTTGATGAGGCCGCTGGGGTAGGTCAGCTCGATGAGCATCTTGGAGACGTCGAGGTTTATGTCGAGCAGCTTTATCTTCCAGCCACCGACGACTATGGAATCGCCAAGCGAGCTGGATTCAGAGTCGACCTCCGCATACGCGTAGAAGTACATGGTGTCCCTCCCATCAACGGTCGCCGAGACAACCTTATAATCGCCGCCTATATCGAGGGGCGTTGTGTTCTCGTTGAAGATTATCTCCACGCTCCTGTCGAGGAACTCAGCCATCCCGTTAGTGGAGTTAAACCCAACGCGGGAGAAGTTAACCTGGACAACTACAGCGTGCCCCACGGGCACGTCGCTGACGTTCACTCCGACGTCAGGCATATCGATTTGATTAAGTTTGTATATCTGGTTTTCATCGGGAATAACCACACTGTGGTACTCAACGGGTACAGAAACGGTGGTAGTGTAAGTTCCCTGAGAAATCCCCTTGAGAACCAGAAAAGCTCCGAGTCTTGAGCCTGTTATTGCGTCTTCCCCTATGTGAAGGGGCACACCGTTAACTATCTTGGTGGTTGGTAGAACTATCACGGTATTGGCAGAATTAATGCCAGTAATCGCTGCATTAATCGGCGTAAGAAGCAAGCCCAGAATTGTCAGGCTCACAAACAGGGCCAAAGCCTTTTTCATCGTTTATCACCGAATTAAGGTGAATCTCAACCTTTATAACTTTTCCTGGGGAAAACCTTTCCGCGATGATGAGTGAATCCAATGCTGACGGGATGATGAACCCCGAACCTGAGCACTCACCAGCGGACGAAAGGGGAAAGGAAATGGAAGATAAGCTCGACGAGATATATACCAGCCTTGAGGAGCTTCGCAGGGAGGTTGAGGAAAAGAAGGCACCCGACAGGCTCGGGTGGGACGACATAGCCCAGGAGATCATCGGAGCGGTAACCTTCGCCCTTCCATTCCTCTTCACTGGCGAACTTTGGGAAATCGCCAAGGACATAACCGTGGAGCGCTCCCTGGTAATCCTCATCATGACCCTGGCCGTTGCGTATCTCTTCATTGCGAAGTCCCGGATAGGTAACCTCAAAAAGGAAGAGCTCTTCCACGTCCCAAAAAGACTTATCACGGTGACCCTGATAGCGTATCTGATTTCCGCCGGGCTGATATACCTCTACGGCATCAACGGGATAGCCGACTTTACAACGGAGCAGTACCTCAACGCGACCATACTTATAAGCACCTTTGCAGTCATCGGAGCGATAACTGTTGACATGGTGAAGTGAATGAAAATCATCACTGGAAAGAAGTTTGAAGCCTTTGCGGATGAGAACGCACTGATTTTCCCGGAGTATGGGAAGAATAGGAGAGAACTCATTGAGATTGCTGGATCGCTCACAGGCGAGGAGACCGTGGTAACAGCGAGCCTCGAGCTCATAGACCTGATACTCAGTAGGTTCAAGGGCGAGGGACATTTCCTTATCTACTCCGACACTGGAAAGACCCTAACAGTCAAGGAGGCCTATGAGCTGAGAAAATACCTTGACTTCGATCTCCGGGGTGGCTTTACCGGTGAACCCTCCCGGGCGAGTGTCCTTTTCGTCGAGGGCAAAACCGACGCGAAGTTCTTCAAGGCGGTCTTTAAGAAGCTGTACGAGTTCAAAGAGAGCAGGGAAGTCCCAGCGAATCTTAAGTTCATCGAGAGGGTCTTCGAGCGCGAAAACTTCGAGCTCCTGAGAAATGAGAACGGCTTCTTAGCGATAATCCCCAGTGAGGGAAACTCCGGAGTCATCCGAAACCTAGGCAACTTTATCAGAGCGATGGAAGTCTTTGAATTCAGTGTTGACAAAATAGGAGTTGCCATAGATGTTGATGACGACAGGAAGAGCGCGATGGCCTCGATAACCGGGAAGCTCTCCAGGTTCCATCCAGAAAAAACGGCCGCAGGTTTTAGGGTGGGGAAAACAGAGGTGATTCCCCTAATCATAGGCCTTCCCTTCGAGGACGAGCTAATCGAGTGGAAGAAGCCCACCGTTGAAGATTTAATGCTCCACCTCATCGCGCGGGAGGGACTTCTGGAGAGAATCAGACCGGCATTAAGGATCCTAAACGAGAGCCTGGGAAGGACTCTAAAGCCCAAAGAGGTCATGTATCTGGCCCTTTCGGCCTATGGACACTGGGGCAACCTGGAAGGCTTTTACGAGCTTTTTGTCATGCGCTCCCGCTTCAGAAACCTCAAGGCAGTCCTGAGAGAGGCGGGGCTTATGGAAGGGCTTTTTACTCTCTCGGGCAAGGACCGTTGAATTTTTATTCCCCCTCTCCCAACTCACCCCGGTGATACGCATGAAGCTCGCCTCATTCGATGTCTGGAACACCCTCCTAGACCTCAACGTCATGCTCGATGCTATGGCCGTTGAGCTGTCCAAGCTCATGGGGGTATGCATACTCGACGTAGTGGAGGGCATGATGTTCACAAGGGAGAGGATAAAGCGCATGAGGGCAGAAACGGCAGGTGACCCTCAGAGGGCCTTAGAGGAGAGCCAGGAACTTTTGGCAGAGCTCCTCGGAACGGATGTCGAGGTTGTAAGGAGGGCTGCCGCGAGGGCGGTTCTTAAGGTCGGTGATGAAATCGTTCTGCCGGGGGCAAAGGAAGCGCTTGAGAGCGTCAAGAGAAAGGGCCTGAAGGTCACCGTTACTGGCAACGTAATGTTCTGGCCGGGCTCTTACACAAGGCTTCTGCTTGAGCGCTTCGGACTGATGGAGTTCGTGGACAGGACCTTCTTTGCAGACGAGATCTTCGCTTACAAGCCAATGCCTGAGATGTTCGAGAAGCCGCTTAAAGCGTTCGGCGTTAAGCCAGGTGAGGCCATCCACATTGGCGACACCTATGCAGAAGACTTTGAGGGAGCGCTTAAAATGGGGATGTGGGCGGTCTGGATTAATCCCGAGGCCGAGGAAGTGAGGAGAATCCACGAGAGGGGCTTTGAGGTGCCGAGCGTTGAGGGGATTTTAGATGTGCTGGAGGAGTTGGGAGGTTAAATTGGCTTTTTTGACAGTCTTATCCACCAAATCAACGCATTTGGGTTGATACCGTGAAACATCACAGAAGTCAAAGAGCTGAAAGGACGGGGTGAAATGAAGAAAAGGCCATTCGGTTGAAATAATAGACAGGAAAACGAATCCCAGAACTCATTTCTTCGGCTTCAACCACGCCCCAAGGCCGACCTGCTTTGTCTTCTGGTATCTTAAATCCTCTTTCTTATATCCAAACGCCTCTAAAATCCTCATCACAGCCGGGAGAACCTGGTTCTCGATGTAGTAGTCAGCATCGTACTTGTGCTTCGTTGGGTCGAACTCGTCGAAGGGTATCGCCCTGTCGCCTATCCTTCCCGAGCCTTTAAGCACGATGTAGCTTATTATCGTGCCGGGACGGACTTTTATTCCCCTCGCCGCCAAACGCTTGGCTATCGCCACGTGCGGGCCCGTTGCTTTGTAGTCCTTCAGCTCGCGGGTTATCTGCTCGTGGATGACGAGCTTCTCGGGTGGGATTTCGTACTTGCTCAGCTTCTCGGTTATCTCCTTGACTATCTTAACGGCCTTCTCGACATTACCGTCCTTCAGGAGAGCCTCAAGAACCCTAGCCTGTGTTTCTTTAGCTATATCACTCCAATCACGCCTGACTATCTCTAGCCCGCGAGTTACGATCTTGCCCTCCTCGTCGATAACGGCGTACTTCTTTTTGGTGACGAAGAAGCCGCGCTTGTAGAATCCCTCGTACTCAAGCTCAAGTAATCCAGGCAGCTTGGCGTTTATGTATTTAAGGAACTCTTTAGCCTTCTTTTTGACAGTTTCAGCGTCCGCTCCCGGTATTGTCGCATAAAAGCCGTCCGTGTTGTGGACGAGTATTCCATTGGCAAAGAACCTGTGGGTGTCCTCGACCTCTATGTCGTAGACGTAGCCATTGTGGGGTATCTCCTCAACTTTCTTAATCTGCACGAGGTCAAAGTCGTACTTGAATGCCCTCTTTTTCATCATAGATTCCTTGAGATTTTCGACGAGCTTCCTCTGCTTCCTTTCGAGGATGAAGCCTATCCTCTCGGCGAAGGCCCTCTTGTCCTTGATGCGGATATGCTTTGAGTATGTGCCGCTGACCTTTCCGTTGTACTTGTTTGGATTGCTTTCCCTGAACATCGAGTTCGAAACCCCTACGAGCCAGAGGAGCTTTCTAACGTCCTCTAAGAGGACCCCGTTGACGGAGGTCAACCTTATCTCTGGAACGCCGCGCCTCAGGCTGACCGTTCCGTCGGCCGTAAACAGGCCCCTAAGAAAAGCCTCAATGTAATCGCGCGGGAGGTTGAACATAAAGCCAGGAATCCTCTTCTCCCCGTTCTCATCCTTAAAGTACCTAACCATGAACCCCGCCAGTCCTTTTGAGAGTATCGAGAGGTCGCCTTTCCTGCTCTTGTCATAGTAATTCGAGATTACTCCCATCTCTTTCAGCGGTTCGAGGACTTTCCGGGCTATTTCGTCCTGGTCGTTGCCGCAGGCGAGGCCAACGTAGTATCTGGCCCAGTTTGAAGAACCACCCCAGTTGCCGTCGCCGACGAGAAGCCCCACCAGCTCCCAGAACTTAACCGCAACCGGGTTTGGCTTTACGCTCTTGGCTAAGGCCTTCCTCGGCGTTATGAGAGACTTCACTGACTTTCCGAGTTCTTCCGGTTTCACCTCAACGAACCGCTCCTTTAACGGTCTGTTCGGCTTTACCTTGGAGGTGTTGAGGTAGCCGATAAGGGAGTGGTCTTCGGTAACTTCCAAGTGCCAGCTATTGGTAAGCCAAACGCGATAAACCTTCTTATCAGTTTTGTGCCTCATGATGTGGGGAACCTTCTTCCAGACTAGCCTCCCCCTGTTGTCAAGGGTCAGGGCTTCAACTCCATCAAGGGTACAGTACTCCTTCTCACCTATTCTGTAATCGACCCTTTCAAATAGATCCTCGATTCTGACGAACTCAACACGCCCCTTCCGCCGTATGATTATCTCGGTGTCCCCGGTGACGCTGTCAGCATACAGCACTTTAAAGCCATATTTCTCCTCAATTTCCCTTATCGTCATCTCAATGTATTCCCTGCCCCAGGCGGTAACGCTCTCAGCGCACTCCTTGCAGTACCACCTTGCCCTGGGATAGCCGTAGTACCCGTAATAGCTGTTGTGAGCGTATATCATTCCAAATCCTGCCAGGAAGTTTTCATTCTCCTCAACGCTTAGATCGTAGACGTAGCCGTTGTAGTCCTCAACTTCGACTTCTTCAACTCTGTCAAGCACGATGTCTCCCTCGAGAAGCCAGGAAATTCTCTTGGCCTTCTCCTGGTTAAGTTCGCCCCTCTTAATCTTCTCTCTAAGCTTTTTGGGGCTCACGTTTTTCTGAAACCTCTTTTCGAAGACGTCTTCGAGTATCTCCTTTGGAATTACGTGAGAGTAATAGGCGTTCTTCTTCTTGCTGTTGCCAAGGAACGATAGTTCTTCGTTAACTAGAACTCTGTACACCCCGCTCTCAAACCTTATCTTAACGGCCGAGATGCCAAGGGAGTTGAGGAGGATTATCAAACCGTTGACTAAGGTCTCGCTTTTTGTGGAAAGCCTAACCCTCTTGCTCGGATGGAGGTCGCCGTCCCCTATGAAGTACCCTTCTAAAAAGGCCCAGCGCACGTTTTCGGGGGATGTGAATATAACCTCAGGAACTCGTTTGTTCTCCGCCAGCGTACCACATAGGCTCTTCAAGAGCACGTAGGCCATTTTCTTGGGCATCTCCACGTAGTTCTTTCCGCGTCTCACCTTTCCGAAGAATTTCGATGCAAGCCTTTCCATGTCATCGAGAACCTTCTGGTCATTGTTGTAAAGCTTGACCGAATAGCTCCACCCGTTCTTCTGGTTCCTCTGCTTTCCTGCATAACCCTCGCTGACGTAATAACCGAGAAGCTTTGCAAGGTCTTCGTTGACTTCAATGAAAGGCTCCATCCTAAAGCCGTTGAGGGTTCCAATCTTCCACTCCCTAAGCTCTTCCTCCGGCATAAACTCTATCTTATCCCTGAGGTCGTTAAAGGCAACCAGGTATTCCCTCTTGTTGCCGTTGTACCTAACCTTTTCAGCAAGAACCTCGTAGAGCGCCCTGTATTTCCTTAAAGCTTTCTCATCAAGAACTTCGTAGCCGATTTTTTTGAGTCTGACATAGCCCAGCTTTTGGAGGTGTTCAAGGTATCTTCGGGCCGTTCTGGGTCTTTTCTCTCCCTCAAAAATCCAGCGGAGGGTTCTCAGCATGCCCCTAAAGAAGTTCTTGCGCCCCTTGGTGGGTATAGTTAAGACGACGTCGGCGGTTTCCTCCTCAGGAAGGTTGAGGAGAACCTCGGCAAGGTTTATCCTCTCATGCCTTTCCGGGAGGTTAATCCTCCTTGGAACTGCTATGAAGTCCCCAGGTTTTACTTTCCCGCCGGTAACTTCCACAAGTTCCCCATTTTTGACTGTGAAAAGACTGTGCCCCTCCGTGACCTTGATTTTCCTGCCGGAGGAGAGTTTTATGCTGTACACTTTTCCGCGATAGCGGTGCCGTATAAGGGCTCTGACGGGCCTTACCTCGGATATCTTTGTCTTTCTGTTGAAGGAAATGGCATTTATCCCCAAAACTTCGAGAACCTCGGTTTCATTGCTCTTTAGGGGGTTCCCCTCATCCATCGCATTATCAACAAAATCGCCGATTCTCGTCAGTTTGAGCCTTCCATCAATGAGCAAAGGAACCCATTCATCGGGTAGAATGCTATTCGCTAAGATTTTTATTGCCCGCTGCCTGTAGTCGAGGAGCTTCTTCTCCAGGGGATCTATCGTAGCCTTCATCTTCCTCTTTATCTTCTGCCTCTCTTCGAGCAGGTTCCCGAGAAGGCTCGGAATGAAGCCGGGGAAGTCCTTGCAGAACTTGTGACCGACCTGAGGGGCGACGTCATATTCCTTGCAGCCCTCTCTGTTGAGAGTATCCGGCGAGACGTTGTGGGTGATTATGATCGAGGGGTAAAGAGAGCGAAAATCTAAATACACAATATTGTCCCATAATCCCCGTTCTGGTTCCTTAACGTAGCCGCCGGCGTAACTGTTCCTTCTCCTCGCTAACTCCCCCTCGTCTGGCTTGTTGGGGGCAAGTTCGTTCCTCTCGTAGGCCTTCCGCAGGAGAAACCACTCCACGAGGTTGCCGGTGCTGGAACGCGACACGTCCCAGAGGCTCTGGCCTATCAGCCTCGAAAGCTGGGCCTCCATCGGGAAGAACTCTCTTCCGAGCTCATAGGTTGCCTTTGCATCTTCCATAGAGTAGCGCGCAACGCGCTCAAGCCCCTCGCCGCTCTCCCAGGCAAGGGTTATTTCCTCCGCGTATACCTTCTCCTTGGGTTTGCCAAAGACCGCCTCATAAACAACCTCAAGGGTGTAGGTCGGCAGGTTGATGGTACGCCTTATGACCGGATAGAGATCAAAATGAATCCTCCCCTTAACCTCCACGGCGAAGCGGTCGCCCATGCGGTGTATTTTCGGCTCGCTTCCGTCCCGCCCGAGGGTGAAGCTTATCCCAAGCTTCTCGCAGCGTTTTTTCAGGTAAGCAAAGTCGAAGTTGTCGCCGTTGTAGGTAATGAGAACATCAGGATCTTTCTCCTTAACAACCCTCAAAAAGCGCTTTATCATCTCTTTCTCGGTTGAGACGACGTCAACGTAGGGCAGGTCGATCTTTTTCCAGGTTATAACCCTCGCCTCGTTCTCATCCGCGTAGCTTATCATGAGTATGGGTCCGGTTCCGAACTCCTCACCCTCGTGGTAGAGCGTCTCGATGTCAAAGGCGAGCATCTTCAGTTCTTCATCGCCCTCCATGGGGACGAGGCCCTTGTCTATGAGATAGCGCTTGGCGAAGGGGATGTCATACTCATAGATGTCTACCACTGCGGGATGCTTCCTTATCTCATCCCTTATGGCCGGGACATCCTGCGGGTGCTCGAAGTAGAGCTTCCATACCTCAACCGGTCGGCCGAGGAACTTCTTCTTCACTTTCTCGGCACGCTTGACCTTGACGACGGTGTTATGTCTCTTCGCCGTTATCTTCTTCACTTCCTCGATGGCAGAATCGTCCTTGAGGAGTGCATAGATGTAAGGCTCGAAGTCTCTGTCGTATTCAATCTTGAACTCACCCTTCTCCTTCTTGAAGATCCTGATGACAGGCTTTCCGTCCTCTGTGATGTAGTCGACGTCAAGGATCATAACCAACACCTGTTGGATTATTGAATCCAGAACTAATAAACTTCGCCATCGAGGTTCATCAGAAAGAAAGGAGAAAAAGACCAACAATCAAGGATTCACAACCTTTGGAACAAGGGCACTGCACTTCTGCTGAAGCTCGGCATTGGCTTTCAAAAGCTCTTCGCTGGGATAGTTGCCGTTCTCTCGCCACTCTGTGGCAAAATTGTAAATCAGGTTTAACCCCTCGCGGACGGCAGAGATGTTGGCGGTTCCGTTTAGGAATGCATTTCGGGAAAGTTCTATGAATGTGATGCACCGGTCGTTTTTTGTCATATTAACTAACGTTTCATTGTCAGGAAAGTCCTCCGGAAAAATATACATCGCCGAACTTACAAGATTCGACTCCAATCTCGAAAGATCTGAGGCCAGCTCTATCATTGAAAGGTTAAAAGTCTCTGTGGAGTTCCGCTCTAGCGAATTGAACGCCTCCTGTGAATGAAATCGAACGTCGCTGAGGGTTAGCGAGGTCATCTGACGAATGCAGAGTCTCTCGTAGTCCCTCTGCCCCTCTATGAACCTTTGAGAACCATATTCACCTATTAAATAATACAAAGCTCCTCCAACAACAATTAACGCAAGGATTGTGATGATGAGTCTATTTACCTTGGGTTTCATATGTGCAGACCTCCTATTTGTGAATCTCAACAACAAAAAATGAAATCAAAGAGTTTCAGTTTCCTGTACACTAACTATGCCAAGCCCTAATTTCTAATTTAGTATTTATAAGACCAACGACTCTAAGAGCTTGGGTTCCTGTTACTTGGTAGTATACTGGAACCTTGAAAAATGCGCCGATTGTCCCGTAGCCGTTTCCTGAAACATGATCAATGTGTACGTACGCTTTTGTCCAATGTCCAGGCCTAGCCAAGGCGATATTACGGTAGGCAACACGTATTGAGTTCACTGGATCTGGAAAGTCATCAAAATCCGCACCGGGGTCAATATCCACGAAAAAGCGCAAGATGTTAATGGGGTTAACCATGTTGATTAGCAAATCCCAACCCAAGCTTATTTTGTTGAGAGGGGCTGTTTCTCCCGAATATGTGAATTTAGTGTCTATAATGTAATCCTCGGGAGAGCGTGGTACCCACAGACCCACCTCAATAGGATTGGTTCTGGGATCACCCCTATCCCCTAAAAACAGGGGAGTATTTTTGCTAATTCTTTTCCCATTTGAAATTTCTCCCTCGTCCAAAACAATAACTCTAATAAGATAATCTCCATAGTTCTTAATGGAAGTTGACCCATACAATTTTAACGCAACTTTAATGTAATAAGTAGTCTTCCACCTCCACCATCCTACAGAATATTGTTTTTCAACGATCTTTACAACGTCCCTTGAATACGTGGCCATTGGCAATATTCTGTCTGCATCCACTTTGGGCACTACGATTTGCCCAACCTGAATGGCAGGCAAAGTGATAGTCTTGACTTCTGGTTCTAGTGTCATCCAAAGCCACTCTTTGTTAGAAATCCCAGAGGAGGGGATATTCATATTGGACAGAGTCTCCACTAAAGTCTTACTGAATCCCATGAGAGCTATTATGCCCCCATGCCGCTCTCTTGCAAAAATCCAAACAGTACCGTTTTGATATACCACAGCTTCAAGACCAAGTACATCTTCGGAGCGACTCACGTTAAACAAAAACGCGTATCCCTCAAACTCGGTTGATTTAAATATTGAGAAATCCCAATCAACTGATACTTTTTTGTTGTCATATTCAATAGTTCCTCTAACCTTGTGTTCTGAAATATCAAAAACAAAACTTCCAATAGCATTGGAGAAATCCATTCCCGACTTTTGTTGGGGATTCGGATCATAAATGCCTTCGGTACTTACAACTTCCACAGAGTTTCCATAGAAAGCCTCTGCATTCACATTGCCGGTAGCACCAAGAATAAACAATCCCAGCAAAATTGCTAATAGGGATTTGTATTTCATATTGTTCACCTCCAATTCAATATTACAGTACAAATAGTACCATTTTCTTTTATAAGCATTTCTATTCATTTATTATTAGTAATTTTTTCAAGGATAAATTTTTTCCGAGTTTGGTTTCACAATGATAGCTTGCCAAAAGAAGCGAGAGTAAAAGAGTTGCATACTCATGCACTCACCACCACCTTTTTAAACTCCCAGTCAAAGCCCCGTCCATGGAGCTGTTTTACAGGGTGAGCTTTCAGGAAGTGGTGGCGGATGCTTTGATGCTCGTTGAGGAGCGCGAGCTGTCTTCGAAGCACGCCCTTGAGAGGGTCTTTAAGAAGGTCGCCGGTAACGACCGCGAGAAGGCGAGGGGACTGGCCCACGCCTACGTTTTCGAAATTGAGAAGTGGCGCGCTAAAATAGACTTCATAATCAATTCCGTGCTTAAAGGCTCAAAGGTCGAAGACCTCGACCCCTATCTGGCTAATCTTCTCCGCATAGGCACTTTTGAGATCCACTTCAGAAAGGTTCCGCCGGCGATAGCGACCGACTCTATAATCCGCATCGTCAAGGAGCACTTTGATTTTTCCCGCGCCAAGTTTGTTAACGCGCTGATGCACGAGATAGAGAAGTTCGACATCGAGAGGGCCCTAAAGAGGCTCAAAGAGAGGGACAGAATCGAGTGGCTCTCCGTCCGCTTCTCGCACCCTAGGTGGTATGTGGAGTACGCAGTCGAGCTCTTCGGCTACGATGAGGCCGTTCGCCTGCTCCTCAGCAACAACAAGGCGCAGCGCTACTATGTGAGGGCCAACACCCTCAAGACGGACGTTGATTCTCTGAGGGATTATCTCGAAGAGAACGGCGTGAGAACTGCCTTAACTCCCCTTCCCGACGTCCTCAAGATTCTTGAGTATAAAACGCCCGTAACAAGGCTCAACTGGTACAGACAAGGCAAGTTCGTAATTCAGGATTTGGCAAGTGCCTACGTCGCCCACGTTTTAGCTCCAGAGCCTGGGGAGAGGGTTCTCGACCTAGCGGCGGCACCGGGGAGCAAGACCTTCCACGCAGCGGCGCTGATGGAGAACAAAGGGGAGATTGTAGCGGTTGACTACTCCTACGACAGGCTCATGCGCATGAAGGAAAAGATGAAATTGCTCGGAATCAAAAACGTCAAGCTCGTCCACGCGGACGGCCAGAGCTTCAGGGATAAAGAGAAATTTGATAAAATAATCCTCGACGCCCCATGTTCAAGCTCAGGAACCTACAGGCAGTTTCCGGAAGTCAAGTGGCGCTTCGACGAGAAGAAGATAAAGCGCATCATAAACGTCCAGAGGAACATGTTGAGGAACGCCCATGAGAACCTGAGAGACGGCGGCGAGATGACGTATTCGACGTGCTCTATAAGGATTGACGAGGACGAGGAAAACGTTCTCTTCGCAATAAACCGGGTCGGGCTTGAGGTCACCAACTATCCCTTCAGCTGGGGCGATAGGGGCTTCCTTGAAATAGGGGAGAAAGTCTTCAGAGCATGGACGCACAGGCACGACTGCAACAGCTTCTTCATAGCAAAATTGAGAAAAGAACAGGGCTAAGAGTCCTAGATGGACTTTATAGCCTCTTGGAGCATGTGAACGGCGTCTCTCTCCGTTAGGTAGGCCCTTCTGACTAGGTGCATCTTCGGGAACGTGGGTATCCATTCCCAGGCGCGGAGCTTGATGTCGTTGAGATTGTCAGTGTGCCAAGCGTCCAGCATCATCTGGGTCGCATTCTGGTGCATCTCCATAGCTAATGCGAGCGTTTCATTGTCAACGCCTAGGGCAGATGCGTTGGTGTATACCTCATCGAACTCGTCATGGAAGTTGAGGAAGTACATCGTCCAGATACGCATTATGGCCATCATTCTGGTGTATATGAAAATGACAGGAACATCGAATTTGAGGTCGTCTACGAGCACTGCGGTGTCTACTACATCATCAGCCGCATCGCCCACTTCGAGGATGAGAGTTATCTGCTCCCCCTGATACTGGGAGACGTCCACACTGGCGGTATAGATTGGACTCATGTCCTCTAAGACAACACCGTCCTCACCGTTTATAGGAGTGAGATAGGGATTAATGGCAGTGATGTAGGGTATCGTGCCATTGGGAAGGGTAGCGACAATTTTCTTTGTCCCATCGGGAAAGACAACGTAAGCGTAGAAGAAGTCGTTGTAATCTGGGTAATCGTCAGTGACCATCCTCCACTTGAACGAGAGAACCTTTGCACCATACGGAACCTTCAGGGTTATCGCCAGTTTTGCAACGTCATAGATATCCTGACCTGTAGCAGGATGTCCCCCCGCTATGGAAACTCCCCCAACGCTCCCAACATCGTAGGTTCCATTCCCTGTTACCACGTACCTTGCATCTCCCGAGCTGAGAATCACATACGAGTCACCCTCAATCGGAAAGCCAAGGATTGGCTTTTTGGCGAGGAGAATCTGTTCCTCAACACCTGTAAACTGGGCACTAACGAACGAACCATGGAATTCAGAATTCAGGATAGCGATGGCTTCATCCGTAGCATCCCTAGCGACAACACTCCCATAAATGGCCGCAACAAAGTCCAGGGGGATAACACTCCCAACAATCAAAAGGATTGTAAAAAATATCATCATCTTTCTTGAACTAGACATAAACTCACCCATATCGATATTTGAAACACAATTATTTAAATGTTGTTAATAACCAAGAGAATCTTAAAATGAAAATTTAACTTATAGTGGCTTCCTTCTTACCGGCCCTCTCGGATACTCCTCCTCAAAAATCTCAGCAGTAAAATGGTAGACCTTCGTGTCCTCGTCGAGCCAGCAGTCGGGAGGTAATCCAGCCTTCCAGCAGGTCTGAGCTAAAAACTCCTCCTCATCCCAGCCCCACTCTATAGGCACCTGCGGAAGGAGTAGGCCTGAATGTATCCCCTTCTCGATTATCAGGCCATCCCGGCCCACCTTTATCTTCTTTGGCCTCTCCTCCGGCGGCCCTTCTATAAGCTCGGGCGGCGTCAGGACGCTGACCTCAATGACAATATCGTCCAGTTCGCTCTCCTTCACAGGCGGAAAGCGCGGGTCATCGACGGCAGCGTAGATGGCAGCCTTTATCGTGGCCTCAACTAGAGGGTAGATCGGCAGTGGAAAGCCTATGCAGCCCCTAAGAGACATCTGAGGCGGAACGTTATGACGGTTAAGGGTTACGAAAACCCCCATCTTTTCCCAGAGCTCGGGCGGCGTGTCCTCAGGCGGCTTTATCGTTCTGCCATTGCGGACGTACTCCTCTATGGCCCTCCTCGCGAGTCTGACGAGGAACTCTCCCCACTCATCCTTGATCCTGTACATTTCATCACCCCCAACCTATCTATGGGTGAATGGTTATTTATCTTTCCCGCAAAGTTTAAAAAATTGCCGAACTAAACTTAGCCAGGTGTCGAAGATGGTCATAGTGGAGTTTGTCATAGTCCCCCTCGGCGAGAGGAGCCTGAGCCGGTACGTAGCAGAGGTAGTAAAGCTTTTAGAGAAAAAGGGTGTTAAGTACCAACTGACACCGATGGCGACGATCATAGAGGTTCCGACCGTGAGTGAAGCTTTCACAATAATCGAGGAGGCCCACGAGCTCATGTTCAAGTTCGGCGCCGAGAGGGTTTCAACGACGGTAAGAATCGACGACAGGCGCGATAAGGCTGTCCACATGGAGGACAAGGTTAAATCAGTCCTCGAAAAGGTGAGGGGTGGTTGAGATTAAGGCCCTGATTTTAGCGATAGATAGGGATGACGATTTCGGCCAGAAGGCCGGCGTTGAAGGTCCCGTTATAGGGAGAGATGCCTGTATAGATGCCGCTTTAAAGCTCAGTCTGGCCGACCCCGAGGACAGCGATGCCAACGTTGTTTATGCGGCCGTCAAGCTCTACGATGAGCTGAAAGGGAGCGGGGAGTTCGATGAGGTGGAGGTTGCACTCATAACAGGCCACCCAAAGGTTGGCGTCAAGAGCGACCTCGAGCTGAGCAGGCAGCTCGACGAGGTTCTCCAGAGGTTCCCTGCCAATGGGGTTATCACAGTAACGGACGGCGCTGAGGACGAGCAGATATTCCCAATCATCACATCAAAGGTGCCCATAATAAGCTCTCACCGAGTCGTCGTGAAGCAGAGCGAGGGCATAGAGACGACATATTACATCATATACCGCTATTTGAGGGAGATACTGAGTGATCCAGAGGTCGCCAAGGTAGTCCTCGGTATACCGGGCATGATACTCCTGCTCTACGGCATAGCAAGGCTCATAGGTGTTTGGTATCCTGAGAGCGTCAAAATAGTCTCCGCCACGATAACGGGCACAATACTGCTCTTCATTGGAGGCTACTTCTTCACCAAGGGATTCCGCTTCAACTTCAGGGAGACCCTCGCGAAGCAGTTCATATTCGTCATCTCCATCGTGGCGGGTCTGCTCATCATAAGCGGGGGTGCCATAAACGCCTACCTGAGCCTTGAGGAGTACTCTAAGGAGCTCATAGGCGGCTGGCCTGGTACACCACTTCTAGCGACGCTCATTTACATAAACGCCCTGAGCTCGTCCCTAACACTCGGAATATCCGTTATGATAATGGGTAAAATTGTCCAGGCGTACCTGAGGAAGGACCACCACATCTGGTACTATATATCCACTCTCCTCATAATGCCCGCCCTCTGGGTAACAATAGACCTAACGACGAGGTATGCGATGGCCATACTGACGATTTCAGATATAGAGGTTTTCACCAAGTTACTGCTGGCCTTTGTGGACGTCGCCATAGCGGTTCTTGTTGGAATATACCTGAGAGGAAAAGTTAGGGGATGGGAGAGAATTGAAGCTGGAACAGGCACTTGAAGAGTATGAGAAGAGAAGGAAAAAGGCCGAGAAAGAGGCAGAAAAAGTTAGGAAGAAGTACAACAAGCGCCTTGAGAAGAAGGTCAAAGACATTCTGAAAAAGATAGACGCTTTGGAGAGAAAGGAAGTCCCCAGGAACGTGGACGAGAGGATCAAGAGAATAGTCACCGCCGAGAAAAAAAGCTACGTGGGTGCGCTCAGGAAGGCTTTGGAGAGCATCGAAACCATGGACGATCTCGGAAAGAGGCTTCCAGATCTAGCTAAACTCCACGTCGGACACGGAAAGTACCTGCTGCTAATATTCGAGAAGGACGTTTACGCAATCAATCGCCTTCTGAAGGAGCTCAACGAGGATTACTTGAGCTACTACGAAGAGCTCTCAAAGAAAGGTCTCATAGAGCTGAAAATCGGAGAGCTCATCGAGGGCGAAGATGAAACGAAGAAAAACCTCTCCCTCGCGGAAAAGGAAAAGGAAGAGCTTCAGAAAAAGGTCGAGGAGAAGAAGGCTGAACTTGAGGAATTCTACAGAGAGCATGGTCTTGATGAGCTTGAGAAAGGCATCAAAGAGCTGTCATCGAGAGTCAAGAGTGGAGAAATGGAAGTCCGCTCAAGGGCTTCAAAACTCCAGAAGCCGATAAAAAGAATGCGCCTTCACGAAGAGATAGCGTCCGAGTTCGTGAAGGACAGCTCCGTAGTATTGAAAAGGCCCGAGGAGTTCGTCTCACTTCTTCAGAAAATTTACCCACGACTAGAGGGCAAGCACAAAAAGACCGCCCAATGGCTAATAGAGAACCTTCTAGAGAAAACCAAGGCCATAAAAGACGACAGGAAAAAGCTGGTAGAACTCGAAAAGAAAAGGGATAAGATCATCAGCGATGCCGAAACCAAAAAGAAGGAAATCTGGGAGCTAGAAAGGTTAATCGAAGAGAAAGAGGCCGAAATAAAGAAGCTCAAGCGCCAGCTGGAGCACCTGGAGAAGGAGCTGAACAAGAGCCTCAGGAAGCTGGAGGAAATCTTGGGAGAGAAAATAGAACGGTAGCCTTATAAGTTAGGTTTCCCTAATTCTCTTTGGGTGGTGAGGATGTTCAAGGTGGACAGGCTGCGCTTTGGAACGGCCGGAATCCCGCTCTCAACGCCGAAGCGCTCAACAATAAACGGCATAATCCATGTGAGAAACCTTGGACTTGATGCCATGGAGCTTGAATTCGTCCGCGGGGTCAACCTCAAGCCCGAGCTGGCAAAGAAGATTAAATACGTCGCTAAAAAACACGATGTTCTCTTAACAGCCCACGCGCCCTACTATATCAACCTTAACGCGAGCGAGAAGGCCAAGGTTGAGGCCAGCAAGAAGCGCATCATCCAGAGTGCCGAGAGGCTCCACGACGCTGGTGGCTGGAGTGTCGTCTTCCATGCAGGTTACTACCTAAGGCAGCCGCCAGAGAGGGTCTACGAGCGCATAAAGAACGAGCTTAAAGATATCGAACGGGAGCTGGTAGATAGAGGCATTAAGGTATGGCTAAGACCAGAGCTCACAGGGAAACCAACGCAGTTCGGGGATTTAAAGGAGATAGTGAAGCTCAGCGAGGAACTAGAGACCGTTCTTCCAACCATAGACTTTGCTCACGCCCACGCAAGACACATCGGAAAGTGTAACACCACCGAAGAGTGGCGCGAGATGCTGAGTTTCATAGAAGACAGGCTCGGCAGAGAAGCTTTGGACAACATGCACATCCACATGAGCGGCATAAACTACGGGCCAAAGGGCGAGAAGAACCACCTACCTCTCCAGGAGAGCGACATGAAGTGGGAAGATCTGCTCAAAGTCCTCAAGGAGTTCAAAGTCAAGGGTGTCGTCATAAGCGAGAGTCCGAATATCGAAGAGGATGCAATCCTTATGAAGAAAAAGTACGAAGAAATCAAGATTTAGCCCTTTCAAGCCTTCCGTATCTCTCCATTATCTCAAGGACCTCTTCCTTTGGCAGTGCGTACCTCACGTGGCCGTTTCTCCCCTTCGTCGTTTTCGCCTGAAGGAGGGAGTTGATTATCGCTTCCTCGGTTGCCTCTGCCGCCCCAACGAAGAGCCGGCTTAAAGCGTCGTCAGGAAGGAAGCCTATTGCATGAGTCTCCTTTCCGCGCGGAACAGTCTGTGCCGTCGAGAATGCCAGAACGATATCGCCACTGCCGTTGTATGCGTAGCCGCCCGTTCTGGCGAGGCCTACCACTGCCCTCCTGGCGAGTCTTCCAAGCTGCCTCGACGTTAGCGGAGCATCCGTCGCGATAACCATCGATATGCTCCCGCCGAGCGAAAGACTCCTTCCGGGGTAATCCTTCAGCTCAAGCCCAACGGGAACGCCAGCGATGGTTAAGTCTTCCCTCTTGCCGAAATTGCTGAGAACCAGGGCAGCAACAGTGTATTCCTCGCTCCCTATCTCGACGATTCTCGATGATGATCCTATTCCGCCCTTGAACTCGAAGGCGCTCATTCCAGTGCCCGCTCCAACGGAGCCTTCCTCGAAGTCGAGCGAAGCCTTCTTGACGGCCTCGAAGACGTGCTCCTTCCTCACGGCGCGCTTCCGTATGTCGTTGAGGTACCAGTCATTGCACTCCATAACCACGGGACTCACAGAGAAGGCCTTGAGATTCTTTTCAGTCCAAAGGTCTATTAAAGCGTCTGCCACAGTGTAAACGCTCAGTGTGTTAGTCAAAGCTATGGGCGTCTCAATATAGCCGAGCTCCTCAACCTGAACGAAGCCTATTGGCTTTGAAAAGCCGTTCATAACAAAAGTACCTGCAAAGAGCTTCTCCTCGTAAGGGTTCTCGACCGGCGGTAAAAGAACGGTAACTCCCGTTCTGATGTCTTCACCTTCAATTATCGTCGCGTGACCGACCTTGACGCCTAGGTCAGCAATGGAATTCCTCTTTCCGTGAGCATAGCGGCCGATTCTTATTCCCAGCTCAGGGGCCTTCATGGTATCACCGAGGATAAATCGATGTGAGGGTTTAAATGGTTCTGCCAGAAATCCTGCAGAGGGTATGTCTTAAAGACATGAGATCATGATTCAGAAATTATCAGTAGTAAGGTTTTTACAATTTTCATAAACTTATTTATAATTTTAAGTAGTAAGATTTTTAAAATCAAATTTGTAAATTCTCGGTGGATAATTCCTTCGGAGGTGTTAACGTGAGGTGGAAGGCTTTAACGGCACTCCTCCTCGGGTTGTTAATCTTGGGCCTCACGGCAAGCGGTGCGGTGGCAACGGCCGACTTCGTGAACCAGACGGTGAATAAAACCCCAGAGCTCCCATCCGAGTTCAACCCCAAAAAGCCCGGGGATGAAGCCCAACCGGAGGGCGCGGGAAGCGTTATTGTTGAGGTTGGGGCTCGTGCATTTGGGATTGCAATACCCGGGTTAGGTGAGATAGTACTCATAGGAACCTTGGCAAAAATCCTGGCTGAGATTATAAAGTACATCCAAGAGAAACCAATTAGAGAGTTCGCCGCAGGATTCATGAACGAAATCCCAGCAAAGAAGGGAGACTATATCCAAGTAACAAGGATCAAAGATAACACGCTGGAAATTGGTTATGGATACGTCAAGAAAAAATGGTTTGGTCTCAAAAAGGAAACTGTAATCGTCGAGCACATTATAACTATTACAAAGGACGAAATAACTGCAGTAGACAACCTCTTTACGCCAAAGGAGTTCGGAGAACTGCTGGCGAAAGCATGGATGAACGGATGGGACGCGAACAAAGCGAAGAAACTTGCAGAAGATTTCGAGAAAGAATATCCCCATTTTGGAAACATACGGTTCAGAGGGGCAACATTGTCTTGTGGAGCTTTTGATGGTGGATGGGTCATACTTGACAAGGAAGGAGCTAAACACATCATTATACGGCACATACTCACAAACGTATACAGAACAAAGGACAAATTTAAGTATCTCTCAGCTCAAGATATCATAAGAGAAATAAAAGAAACCATACGAAATCCAGATTATATAAACTGCGGAAGCAAGATAAACGGAAATCAGAGAATAGTCCTCGTGAGGTATTCTCCAAAAATAGGGACAAAAATGGCGGTAGTGCTCGAAAAGGTGGGAAAAGGATGGTATAGAATAGTTACGGCATTTCCGGCATCTAAATACTAAGGAGGTGGTCCCGTGATTCATCTTTCTTTTTATTTTGTTAAGGATGGAAAGGGATTTCCTGTTTTAATAACCACTAAGGGCCCATTTTTCCTTACCAACAGACCCATTCCTATGAAGGAATTTGAAAACCGATTGAAGGAACTTATTTCCTCCAGAACAACTCCCACAAACGTCTTCGGGATGGAATTATCAAGGAGAGGAAAGTGTATTGAGGTCAAACTTCCAGATGGCACAAGCATTCAGGTGTCTGGAGAGGAGTTCACCAAGGACCTTCAGCATTCGTTAAAAAACTTGAGCTGCATTCTGCGGAAGAAGCCCGTAACTATGAACTACCTGAGATTCAAACTCATTCGCCCGATGGGGTTTTGGCGTGAAAATGAGAAAATGTACATAGACGAGTATGACATTGAAGTCTATGGCGATGTCTACATCTTGAACGCCACTGTTAACCTAAAGGAGTATTTGGACGAGTTGAAAGAGCTCAAAAAGTTCATTGAAAAGAGGAAGTTGCCAGAGGAGTGGAGGGTGGTATGGGACACCACAGGACCAAGTAATGGACTCGAAAACGAGCTATCAACCCTAAAGGTGTTAGCAAGAGACATTAATCCACCTTTTGTCCGATTTACCCTCGGCACTTATGATCCCCTTGAGGCAGTCTATGCTTCGAACCTCGGAGATAGTGTTTCACTATCCTTTGTCAACTGGGCTAAAATCACGGCTAAAGTTCCAAAGGAAGTCCTTTTAAAAGCCCTAGAGGAGGCTATCGAGGATGCGGAGAAAGAACTCCGGAGACTAAGGTCCAAGTCCCACTAAAGCCACCTGCCGAAAATCAGGAGGGGTGTGAGTTCGCACATACCTTAATAAAAATCAATCAAGTAAACCTCATCGAAAAGCAGAAAAGATACCTAAGAGCCCAACTCAAGCTTGAAATGACATAACAACTTTGTCCAAATCAAAACTTATAAGCCAACAAAACCGAGTTGTGAACATGAGGCTTTCGAAGCTCGTGCTGCTCGTTCCGCTGGCTTTCCTTGTGGCCTTCTTCTACATCCCCCTAATCAGCATAATAAAGACGGGATTGTGGGATAACGGCCCGACGCTCAAGTACATAGCCTCGGTTCTCTCAAACAACTATCACCGGCGTGTGATTCTCTTCACAATAGGCCAGGCAATAGCATCCACGCTCCTGACCTTAGCTTTGGGCCTTCCCGGAGCGTACATCTTTGCCAAGTACGATTTTCCCGGAAAAAGCCTGCTCAAAGCGGTCCTCACCGTCCCATTCGTCATGCCAAGCGTGATGGTAGCTTTGGGCTACATCCTGCTCTTCGGTAAGAGCGGCTTCATAACCCAGATTATCGGCCGCGATTTGGGGATAATATACTCCTGGAAGGCCATACTTCTCGCCCACGCCTTCTACAACTTCCCCATCGTCATCAGAATGGTTTCCTCCCTCTGGCAGCGTGTTAATCCCCACTACGAGGAGATGGCTATGGCTTTGGGTGCCCGAGACTGGAGGCTCTTCTGGAAGGTGACGCTCCCCCTGATTTCTCCCGCGATTTTCGCCTCGGCGATGCTCACCTTCGTCTTCTGCTTCCTCAGCTTCTCCATTCCGCTCATCCTCGGCGGCTACCAGTACGCGACCATAGAGGTGGACATCTTCACCTCGATAATGGTGCTCCTGGACTTCAAGACGGGTTCTGCTCTGGCGATAATCCAGATAACGCTCAGCATGCTCTTCATGTACCTCTACCTGAGGAGCCTCGACGCCTACGCTAGGCGTGAGGAGCAGAGAGTTCTCCAGAGGCCAAAGCGCTTTACGCGGAAAGACGTTTTCAGTCTTAAGGGACTCCTCATAGGGGCCTACTCGTTAGCCGTTCTGCTCTTCATCATAGCCCCGCTTTTAGCCGTCCTCTATGATTCCCTGCACTTCAACGACCAGTGGAGCCTCGAGTGGTACAGGAGGATATTCTCGACCGAATACAATCCCATGTTCGGTGCCACAACGCTCGACGCGATAAGGAACTCCCTAACCTTTGGATTTGCGACGGTCTTCCTCTCAGTGATAATCGCCCTTCCAGTCGCCTACGCGCTTCACCGCTGGAACTTCAAAGGAAAGCGGCTCTTCGACGTCCTCGTTATGCTCCCGCTGGCGAGTTCTGCCATAACCCTCGGTTTGGGATACATCAGGATCTTCCACGGCACGCCGCTCTACTACACCGCCTGGCTCATCATAGCTGCTCACACGATAATCGCCTATCCCTTCGTCCTGAGGGCAGTTTCGACTTCGCTGAAGAAGATAAGACCCAACCTATGGGAGGCCGCCCTGAGTCTCGGCGCGAAGGAATGGAAGGCCTTTCTCAGGGTGGAGCTGCCGCTTGCTCTGGGCGGCGTTATAGTGGGTGCCATCTTCGCCTTCGCGATAAGCATAGCCGAGCTTGGAGCGACCTACATGCTGGCAAGGCCAGAATACACCACTATGACAGTTGCAATATACCGCTTCCTCGGGGCGAGACAGTTCGGTTCTGCTTCGGCCCTTTCGGTTCTCCTGATGGCGATTTCAACCGCGAGCTTCCTGATCATAGAGAGGATAGGTGAGGAAGTATGGTGAGGGTTGAACTGAGAAACGTAGTTAGGGCATGGGAAGATTTCAGGCTTACTATCGAGTATCTGGAAGCCAGAGACGGCGAGTTTTTAACGCTCCTCGGTCCGAGCGGCTGCGGAAAGACGACGACGCTCAGGATAATAGCGGGCTTTGAGAAGCCCGATACCGGAGAGATACTTTTCGACGGGAAGGTCGTGAACGAGCTGCCGCCTTACGAGAGGGGCATAGGGATAGTCTTTCAGGACTACGCGCTCTTTCCCCACATGACGGTCTTCAAAAACGTCGCTTTCGGTCTGGAAATGAAGAGGCTCCCGAAGGCCGAGATTGAGAGAAAGGTAATATGGGCATTGGAGCTTGTTGGTTTGGAAGGCCTCGAAAACCGCTACCCGGAGCAGCTGAGCGGCGGCCAGCAGCAGAGGGTAGCCCTGGCCAGAGCCTTGGTAGTCGAACCAGATGTTCTCCTCCTCGATGAACCGCTCAGCAACCTTGACGCCAAGATAAGGGAGCGCCTGAGAGGAGAGATAAAGAGGATCCAGCGTGAGCTTGGGATAACAACCATCTACGTCACCCACGACCAGGAAGAGGCCATGGCGATAAGCGACAGGATAGCGGTGATGAACTTCGGCAGAGTCGAACAGGTTGGAAAGCCGCTGGAGCTTTACTACAGGCCCAAGACCGAGTTCGTGGCGCGCTTTCTGGGGCTGAGCAACATCCTTGAGCTGAAGGCCAAGGATGGGGAGGCCTGCATAGGCGGACTGTGCTTCGACGTTGAAAGGGATGGAAAGGTCCGGGTCTTTTTCAGGCCGGAGAGCGTTTACGTGAAGCCCGGGGAGATGGCGGAGGTAGTGGACTACGAGCTTCTGCCCGGGAGGATAAGGCTCAGGCTTAAAATCGGAGACGAGCTTATCCTGGCCGAGCGCTTCCTTGACGAGCTGCCGTTCAGTGTGGAGAACCTTCCGGAACGGGTTGATGTGGAAGTGAAAAGCTTTTCGGTGCTCGGGGACTGATTGGGCAACATCCCATTCAACTATATTAAAAGCTTCACCTTGTAGAGTAGAAAAAGATTAAATAGAAAGTGCCCAATCTATAATCGGTGAAATCCGTGAGGTGGGTATTCATTGGCCTCATTCTGGTCGTTCTCATCGCATCGCTGTTCGTCGTTCTGAACGAAGGTGATTCAGGCCCCGCCATGCTGCAGGAAAACGCCTCACGAAGGGATTATTTGCCAGTTGACTGCTCGCTCAAGGTACAATCCCAGCACCCCGAAAACGTTCACCCCGGCCAGTGGATAGGGCAGGACATCACTCAGATCACAAATAACTCGAAAATCAAGTTTCATGACGATTTTGTGATATACTCTTGGACAAACCGCACTACTGGAGAACCAAAGGGCTGGATCGCGTACTTTACCTACTGGCCAGAGAAGTTCGATATGAAACCAGCCTGCACCCTCGGGGGCTTTGCGACCTACATCACCGCCAACAGGAGCGGGGAAGGATACTACTGGCCAAGCCTTGGGAACGCAACCCTCGAAATACACCAGCGGATGTGTTCAATACGCCGAGTTAGCACGGAGCTTCCCGAGGGTCCTCGGTGGGAACTGCCGTCCGGAAACGTCTACTTTGCGATCCAGTACATCCCAACGGCGAACAGCACGTGGGAGATATCGGTGCTGACACCAACCAAGTTATGGACGGACTTCAAGGATTACCGCATCTTCGACGTGAAACCCGTGAAGCTAAGCGCAGACTGCACCTGTTCGATTGAGACAGTTATGAAAACTTTTGATGAGAAGCTCAGGGAAAAGGGATTCCGCGAAACGGAACTCTGGATGACGCCGAAAGAGAACGACTGCTTCAAGCCTCTTAGCGTTAAACTCTACCGCAAGGGGGATAAGTACCTCTACGTGGAATTCGCCCAAGTCAAAGGTATGGACTTGGTCAGAGTCCTCATGATAATGGGCAACGAGACGGTAGTAAAAGCCTACGCGGAAGCGTTTACCGCAGGAAGCGTTGAGCAGTAGCCACCAAAACCCCGGACATTTTATTTTTGATACCCTTTCTCCAATTTGTGAATCCGATCACCCCACTCGCTCAACGCTTGTTACTTTTGACATTTTTCTGTCAAAAAAAGCTTTAAAAAACTAAGTTATTAGCAAGAATCAGTTAACTTACGGGGGTGCGCTCATGGGCTGGTTCGAGAGGTACTTCGAGTTTGATAGGTACGGCACCGATATGAAAACTGAGGTTCTGGCGGGCGTTACGACTTTCATGACCATGGCCTACATTCTCTTCGTGAACCCGGCGATACTCAGCGATGCCATGGGTAAGGAAGCCTTCAACTCGCTCGTCGCAGTTACCGCTCTGGCGGCAGGATTTGCAACGATCCTCATGGGTCTCTATGCCAAGAAGCCCTTCGCTCTCGCTCCAGGAATGGGGCTGAACGCCTACTTCGCCTACAGCGTGGTTCTGGGCATGGGCTACGACTGGAAGGTGGCTTTAGCTGCCGTCTTCGTCGAGGGTCTCATCTTCATCGCGCTGAGCGTTACCAAGGTCAGGAGCGCCATAATCCACGCGATTCCGCTCAGCCAGAAGTACGCCGTTGGTGCTGGAATAGGCCTCTTCCTTACGCTCATAGGCCTCAACGACGTCGGACTTCTCACAGCTTTCGTCCAGGAGGGGGTGCTCAAATTCACAGGTCTGAACGCTACCGCACTGGCGAGCAAGCAGATCCTGCTGTTCTTCTTCGGCCTCTTCCTGACCGCAGTTCTTATTGCCCTCCGCATTAAGGGGGCTCTCCTCATCTCCATCATAACCACCAGCGTCCTCGGCTGGATTACCGGAGCCGCGCCATGGCCGGACCAGATTTTCTCAACCCCGGACATAAGCTACACCTTCATGAAGATGGACCTCCAGGGACTGCTCAACGTTGGAGCAATCGGTGTGGTCTTCGCGTTCTTCATGGTTGATTTCTTCGACACCCTCGGAACGGTGACCGGTCTGAGCGCCAAGGCTGGCTTCATAACCACAGACGGAAAGATACCCGATGCAGAAAAGGTCCTTCTCACTGATGCCGTCGGCACGACCGTCGGTGCGATCCTTGGAACCTCGACCGTTACCACCTACATCGAGAGTGCGGCGGGAATAGAAGAGGGCGGCAGAACTGGAATGACTGCCCTGATTACGGGCTTCCTGTTCTTGGCCATAGGTCTCTTCATAGCCCCATTGGCACAGGCAATACCGGCCTTTGCCACTGCTCCAGCGCTGGTCATAGTGGGTTACTACATGCTCAGCGCTATTAAGGAAGTCGACTTTACCGACCACACGGAAGCGATTCCAGCGTTCCTCGTGCTCATAACAATACCCTACACCTACTCCATAGCGGATGGAATAGGCATGGGCTTCATCAGCTATACTCTGATCAAGCTTTTCAGCGGCCGCGGAAAAGAAGTTCATCCGCTGATGTACGTCCTCGCCCTGGTGTTCATAGCCTACTTCGCATACCTCGGCGGAGTCATCTGAACCCGGATTTCTGCTTTTCTTTTTTAAATTTAATCAAGAGCAGGGCAAGGAAATCATTTTTTCTGATTCTCTGCCAGCTTCTCTTTGATGAACTGCTTGAGCACGTAGGGGCACTGCTCCTGGATGAACTGGGCGAACTCCCTTATCCTCTGCACGGTTATCTCGCTGACGTAGTGCTCGAACTGACAGGCGTCGTGCTCCGCTATCTCTGGAGGTATGCCAAGGATGTCGATGAAGAACTCCGTGAGAAGGAGGTGCTTTGAATAAGTCTGCTCAGCAATTTCGCGGCCTTTCTCGGTCAGAAGAATCCTGTCGTATTTCTCGTATTCGACTAAGCCCTTTTCGTTGAGCTTTTTAAGCGCATCGACGACGCTCGGCGGCTTTACGCGCATCATTTTAGCTATGTCCTTGACCCGGATGATACCCTTGTTCTTGTGGAGTATGTACATCGTCTCGAGATACTCCTCTTCCCTCTTGCTTATCTCCAACGGCCTCACCTGCCGTTAGGTTGCCCAAAAATGTTTAAGTAGTTTTCGCAACAAACTTCACGATAACAAGCTTTGCCTTCGCAAAGCCCGACCAAAGTTTTGACTGCTTAGCAAACTAACAGTGTGTACCCCCAAGTCCGCCCGTTGAAGTGGGATTTCACAGGAAAAATCCTGATTTTTAATCCGCTTTCTTTTTGACGCCCGTCAAGTCAGAAGCGACAGACAAGCTTTGATGAAACCGAAGTTCTCCGTGTGTTGGAGCTTCACTCCAACATTGTTTGGCAACAAGCTTTTGGGAAAAGCTTGACCAAAAGAGTCCCTTCTAAAGTTAATGGCAAGAAACAATGCGTGCATCCCAGGAGATGCTCCTTGAAAAATGGTTTGACTTCAAAAATAGTCAGTTACACAGTTTTACCTTTTATTATGGCGTCCTTCGGACGCCCTATGGAGAGTGAAACACTGTAAAACCAGCAATTGAAGAGTAAACCCACTCGAGAATCAAGCACGTCAGAATCGCACGCAATTTTTCCGTCAACGCTTCGTGGGAAGCAAAGCTTCCCGACGTGTTGAGACGCAAGTCTCAACATGCGAAGCAAAGGGTTGTTATGGCGGGCCGGACGGGATTCGAACCCGCGACCTCCGGCTTAGAAGGCCGGCGCCCTATCCTGCTAGGCTACGGGCCCTCGGGTTAGTGGTTAAGGGGCGCTCTTATAAAAGTTGCGGTGGGGAGAAAAGGGGAGAAGAACTCAGCGCCTCCTCCTGAGGAGGAGCGGCACTATGGCAAGGCCGACTATTAGGGCCGGTCCGCAGATGCCGGCGTTATCAGTTTCCCCGTTGGTTTCTGTGGTGGTCTTGCCGAGTATCTCGTCAGCGCTCTTGCCCTCGATCATGAGCTCGGTCCACTGCTTGAGCCAAGCCTCGTAGTTCTTCTCTATCTCGGCCGGGTCAACGGTGACGGGCTTGTCGACCTCAACCGCGTACTGGAAGACCTCGGGGAGCTGGACGTTCTTGTTGACTGGGTACATCCACTGGTTGACCGGAAGCTTCTCCTGGGCCTCCTCGCTGATAAGGAACTCTATGAACTTCTTGGCCAGCTCGGGGTGCTTGGCACCCTTGACTATTCCAGCACCCTCGATCTGGAGGTAGTTGCCCTCCTTGAAGGCGACCGCGCCGATGTTGGTGTTGTTCTCGTAGTAGACGGTTGCTGCCGGAGAGGTTGCGTAGCTGAGCACGAGCGGATACTCGCCCTTGGTGAAAGCTCCCCAGGCTGCGCTCCAGCCCTCGACGATCTGGACGTCGTTCTCCTTGAGCTTCTCCCAGTAGTAGAGCCAGTCGTCACCGTAAACGGCTATCGTCCACAGGAGGAAGGCCATTCCCGGCGAGCTGGTTCTCGGATCCTCGATGATGAGCTTGCCCTTCCACTCTGGCTTGGTGAGGTCTTCGAGGCTGGTCGGCGGGTTCTGAACCATGTCCTTGCGGTAGTTGATAGCTATGTATCCGTAGTCGTAGGGTGTGAGGTGGAAGGTCGGGTCAAACTTCTCGATTATCCAGTCTGGGATAACGTCGGCGTTCTCCGGCTTGTAGGGCTCAAGAACGCCCGCATCTATGGCCTTGGCGAGGTAGCTGTTGTCTATGCCGACGACGACGTCAGCCTGCGGGTTGTCCTTCTCGAGGATGAGCCTGTTGAGAACCTCTCCAGCATCGCCTATGAGAACGAGGTTGACCTTAACGCCGTACTTCTCCTCGAATATCGGAACTATCTCCTTCATCCACCACTCTATGCTGTCGTAGGAGTAAACCGTGAGCTCCTCCTGAGCCTTCACCGGCCTGGAAGCGCCGATGGTCCCAACGAGGAGCATCATGATGAACAGAGCGGCTAACCTTCTCATAGTTTCACCCCAATTAACTGGTTGTTGGTTTCAATAATGGGGTAATAGATGGACTAAATAAAGCTTTGCTTCCCAAAGTTGGGAAGATGTAAAAAGAGGAATCATCCCAAGAACTGGAAGTAAAGAAAGACCGAATATATCATAAGGAAGATGGCCCCCGTCGCGCGGCTTATTCTTCCCGTGAGGCGGAGCGCTAACGTGAGCAGGATCATGACGCCGATTGTGAGCGGCAGCGTTGACGAGAAGATTCCCGGATCGACGGTTATCGGCCTTATCACCGAGGCTATGCCGATGACCATGAGGACATCGAGTATGTTGGCGCCGATGATGTTGCCGACGCTGATGTTGGGAAGCTTCTTGAGCGTTGCCATGAGGGAGTTAGTGAGCTCCGGCAGAGAGGTGCCTATCGAGACTAGGGTGAGGCCTATCACGACCTCCGGAACCCCGAAAGCCCTCGCGAGAGTTACCGCGCTGTCGACGACCAGCCTCGCACCGATGACCACCACGAGACCGCTGCCGAGCATTATGAGGACATCCCTCTTAGGATTACCGCGCTCGGCGTTCATTTCCTCAATGGTCATGTGCTTCTTGTAGAGGTAGTAAAGGAAGCCAAAGTAGATGAGTATCAGGCTTGCGCCATCGAGCCTGCTTATCGTGCCGTCGTACATGAGGAGGCCCGCGTAGGCCGTGACGGCGACCATAAAGAGGGAGTTCTTCCAAGCCGTTTCCTCGACGGTGAGCGGAAGGATGAGAGAGGATACACCCAATATCAACGCGATGTTCGCCAGCGCGCTTCCGATGGCGTTTCCGAGGGCGATGCCGCTGTTTCCACCGTACGCTGCAAGGGCCGAAACTGTGACCTCTGGCAGGGTCGTCGCTATGCTTGCCAGAACGAGCGCTATGATGAACTCGCTCACCCCAAAGCCCTTGGCCACCCTAGAGGCAGCCTCAACGAAGAAATCGCTCCCCTTGATTAGAAGGGCGAGTCCCACGATGAACGTAACTATTTCAACTACCACTGCCCTCACCAGAGTAGGCTGGGAAGAGTCCTTAAAAGCTATTTGGCTCCGTAGCCCTCGTTCCCCTTGCCCTCCATTTTGATGACGTAGTCCGCAGCATTCTGGAGGGCCACCGAAAAGCCGGGCTCAACTCCAATAACTATCGTCTCCTTCCCCTTGCGCTTGGCCTCATTGATTATCGGCAGAAAATCCGCGTCGCGGGTCGCTAAGGCTATTACCTCGACGTCGGAGTTGTATATGAGCTCCATGGCCTCTATAGCTATTCTCACGTCGGTATCGCCGGCGACTATAATCGGCTCAAGCCCCTGGTTGACCACGGCCTCTATCAGCCCCTGGGGTGCGTACTGGTTGAGGACAACCTTTGCAACGCGGATTTTGCCGATCCTTTCCAGGGCCTCGACGATGTCCTCCAGCTTTATGCCGAACTCCTTCCTGAGGATGTTGGGCCCATCGATAATCAGGCCTATGCTCTTCTTGCTCTTTGGCTTCGGGGGCTTCTCCTCGACCTCCTTCTCACCGCGCTTAAGGACCTTGAAGAGAGTCTCCCTCATTCTCCCTCACCCTTGGGTGTCAGGATTATCGTGTAATCGGCGGCATGTTTAAGGGCCGCACTGAATCCGGGCTCTATGCCTATGACTATCGTCTCCTTGCCCTTCTCCTTTGCCTTGAGGATAACCGGCAGAAACTCCGCGTTTCTCGTCGCCAAAGCTATGACGTCGATGTTCGGGTTGTATATCTCCCTCATGGCCTCGACTGCGAGCTTTACTCCAGTCTCGCCGGAAACTACAACTGCCTCAAATCCCTGGTTGGAGACGGCCTCAATTAAACCCTGAGGAGCGTACTGGTTGAGTATGACTTTAGCAACCCTGAGGTCGCCGATGCCCTCCAGGGCTTCCACTATGTCCTCCAGTTTTACTCCGAACTCCTTTCGGAGAATGTTTGGACCGTCAATGAGCAGCGCTATCCTCTTGCCCCTGCTTATCTTCCGCCGCATCATTCCGATACTCCGCATTCCCTCCTTTGTTATCGATACTATCTTCTCCCAGTTGCTGCCTGACATAGCTGTCACCGCTGAGATTGTTCATCGCTCAAACTACTACTGTGATACCACCTTACCTACGGGATAATCCTATAAAAAGGTTGATTCTTTTCCTGGGAAAAATTTAAATTGATAGGAATAAAAACACCACTAGAAAGGGGCGTAACACGGTGAGAGAGATGAAACTTTTAGTCGTGAAGAAAGTCAAAAGCCCTGGAAAGGTTCCGCTTAAATGGAAACTTACAACGCTCCTTCTTGGGATCACAACTGCCTTAATGGCACTCTTTGCAGTTTACATCATCACGGGCAGCAATTTTGATGACAACGGAATAACCGGTGCCGTAGCGGGTATAAGTGCCGCCCAGCTCATAAGGCCAACGATAGAGAAGCTGAAAAAACACATATTCAAGACCTACGTTTCCCTAGTCTTCCTCAACACGCTCCTCGCGGCGCTCATAGTGAACCACTTCAACTTCCAGCCTGAGGGCACGCTCCAGTTCATGGGGGCCTTCATAGTGGTCTACATACCCCTCTCTGTCTTTGATTACAGCCTGATAAAGGCCGTCAGCAGAATATCGGAGAACAGACAGAACGGCGGGGCGGAATGAAAGAGAACAAGGAATAGCCAAGGACAAACAAAAGACTGAGAACCAGAGCCCGGTCACAGGAGCCGCTTGTAGTAGTACCAGAGCCCCCTGATTATGTCGCGCACCTCTATCATGGTGAAGGTCTCGGTCCTGTCAATGAGCTTGGCAGTCTCTTCCCAGCTGTGGGCCTGCAGGACGCGGTAGATGAGGAGCTTAATCTGGCGCTCGTCGAGGTAGGGCTTCATCCAGCCGTCGAGGAAGTAGAGCTTGACGATGGGCTTAACTGCATCGACGACGGTATCGTAGGTGAGCACCTTGCCCGTGAAGGCGTCGAGACGCTTCCTCTGGATGTCGGTCAGGTGTATGGGATAGTCAACAGCCTCTCCAAAGGGACTCTCAAAGAGCCAGCGGGCTATCTCTGGTTCGAGGTCGCGGTGGGTGTCGCCCAGCCACTCGGTGAGCCTTATGCGGAACTCGTCGTTGGCCTTCTTTATGAGCTTCTTGGCCTTCTCACTGAGGGGCTTAAGGACTATCGCCGTGAATTCACCGCTGACGGGGTTTCTGGCAGGGCTGAGGTGGACCACCGCAAAGCCGTTCCTAACCCAGAAGCGGACGAGCTCTTCGCTCGCTCCAAAGCCCGAACCTATCCAGTCGAGGCCCTTCTTTCTCGCCTCCTTTTCGAGCAACTCAAGGGCCTTGCTTCCAAGCCCCATGTCCATCGCATCTGGGTGAGTGGCGATTCTAACTATCCTGTAGCCTTTCAGCTTGGCGAACTCCTTCAAATAGTGGTGCTTGACCATCATGTCCGGGATTATGTTCCCACGGGGCTTGTAGCCCTTTGCCATCTTGTCTATAACCTTCTTCGGGATGTTGCCCTCTTTGGCTATCTGTATCGCCGTGACTATCTTTCCGTTCTTCAGGCGGAGAACGCGGGCCTCGTGGTGTGGGGCATCGGCAAGTAAAGCTACATCGCTCGGCCTGTTGCGGTAGTGGGCAAGGATGTAGATTCCAACGAAGTTCCTGAGGTCCTCCCTGTCGTTCTCGAACCAGTCGTCCAAGTCGGGCTCCTCGAAGTAAACCTCTTTCTTCTTTATCAGCTCGTAATCCTCGTCGGTAAGCTCGACTGGCTCGGCATCAAGGAGCAGAACGTCGAAGAGCCACTTCTCTATAGGATCGCCCTCGGCGTAACGTATCGGCTCATCCATGTGGAGCTCCTTGAATTCCCTCTTTTCGCGGGCTTTCTTGAGGAACTTGACTGAGAAGCCCCTACCTGCACCTTCATAGCCGTGAATCGTGGAGGAATAAACTACGCGCGGCTTGTTCAGGTACTTGTGGAGTATAGGCACGTGGATTCCAGCGGCCTCGTCGAGGATGTAGAGGTCGGCGCTCTTTCTGTAGCCTTCGGTCGGCGGATAATAGCGCAGGCCTATCTTCCTCGCGTAGAGCTCCTTTATCAGACCCTTCTCCTCAACGACGTGGGGCTTGAAGCCGAGTCTCTCAAGGGCCCTTTTGGCGAAGCGGAAGAGGCTCTGCACGTTCTCTGGCTCGGGAGCGGTGACTACTATCCTTGTGCGCTTCTTAAGTGCCAGGGCAAGACCTATCGCCGCTATTCCAACGGAGACGCTCTTACCCCTGCCCCTGTCGGCGGTGAGAACGACCATACCCTCGTTCTCAACGAGCTCTTCGAAAGCCTTCAGGACTTCAACCTGACCCTCAGTCAAGGCCATCTCGTAGAGCTCGCGCGGGAAGATAGTCTCCTCGGGAATATCAACGCCCTTTCTGCCCTTTATCTTGGCCTGGCTCTTGTTCCGTTTGGGCTTCTTCCTGGCCTTCCCGTTCTCGGTGATTATGTAGATGCCATCGTGCTCCGTGAACTTTCTGATTAGACGCCTGTTGAAGCGCTTCTTGACGTCGTCGATAGTATATGGAGGAGTAACGAGGCTCTTGTGGAAGCCCGTCCACATGTTCTTCCACTTCTCGAATGGGTGAGCCAGCACGAATATTAGGCCGCCTCCCCTGACCGTCTCGATTATCCTTCCGAGGTCGTTGGGGGAGTAGTCGTAGCTGAGGTCAAGAACGAGGAGGTCGTAGGTTCTTCCGAGTATGTCCCGGGTGTGCTTGAATGTAACGGCTTTAACGTTAACATTAGAACCGGCCAGAACGTCGAAGTGCTTTCTAAAAGACTCGTAGCGCTTCCTTCCGAAGGTTTCCTCTCCAAGGGCATCGGTGGCGTAGAGAACCTCGATTTTATCCTCGCTCTCGTCGCGGAGCCTCTTCTCCTTCAGCTCGTCGATTATCTCGCTTAGAACCTTTGCAGAGGCTCCCGCGAGGATTCCAGCCAGTTCAGCCTTCCTCAGGCTGTCTCCTTCGATGACAATCATTCTCCGGTGGAACTTCTCCAAAGCTTGAGCAAGGGCCGTCTCGGTGAGCTTGAGAACGGAATCCTTAACCTTCTCGCCCTTGGTGTAGTCTCTCACTTCCTTGTCAAAGCGGACCTTGACGGTCACGGCCGTCACCTCCCAGAGAAGAGAGGGTAGGAGGCTTAAAAAGGTTAGGAGGTTCAGAGAGTCTCTCGATAATCATCGAAACGCTAAGCTTTTATACGAAAAGAACTGAGTTGATTCGGTGATTCTGATGACCAAAGGATTGGATATTAAAGACCTCGGAAAGTTCAAGCTCGTCGGCAACATCGACGCTTTTGGCAGAAAGCTCGTCTTCCAGGTCACGGAGATAAGCGTTGAGAAGGACGACTACTTCTCAAGGCTCTACCTCTACGATGGCAGGAAAGTTAAGCCGTTCACGGCCGGAAAGAAGGACTCAAACCCGCGCTTTTCACCGAACGGAAAACTCATCGCATTCACCTCGAAGCGCGATAATGAGAGCAAGGAGGCAGAACTATACATAATCCCGACCGACGGCGGCGAGGCGAGGCTCCTAGCGAAGTTCAAGTATGGCATTAAGGCCCTCCGCTTTACAGAAGACGGCAGCTCAATAGCAGTTATAACGCCGATAAACATAGAGAAGAAGCCCAAAGATGACGTCCACGTCATCAAGGAGATTCCATACTGGTTCAACGGCGTCGGCTGGGTCTACGGGAGGAGGAGCGTTGTCTACCTCGTTGACATCGAGAGCGGCAGAAAGAAGCGCCTAACTCCCAAGGAACTCGACGTCGGGACGATACGTTTCCACAAAGGGAAGCTCTACTTCACCGCCCAGGAGGACAGGGAGAAGAACCCAAGGGTGAGCGACCTCTACGTCCTCGAAGGCAGGAAAGCAAGGAAGCTAACGCCCGGAAAGTGGAGCGTTCAGGACTTCATCCCGCTTGACGACGGGACGTTTATCCTCAAGGCCAACACCCTTGAAAGGGGCTTCGCCACGAACACGCACATCTATCATTACAATCCCGAGACGGGAGAGCTGAGAAAGCTCACAAAGGATCTCGACCGCGCCGCATATAACTCGCTCAACTGCGACGTTCGCGGACCCCAGAGGGCAGAGCTTGTCTTTAAGGACGGTTGGGTCTACTACGTCGCCACCGATGGCCCAAGGGCGAATCTCTTCAGGGTTAACCTCGAGGGGAAGATTGAGAAAGTCATCGGCGGTGACAGGAGCGTTGAGAGCTTCGCCATCGGTGATTACATAGCCTTCACCGCCCAGGATGCGGTAACTCCAACGGAGCTCTACATATTCAGGGACGGGAAGGAGAAGAAGCTAACCGACTTCAACGGCTGGATTAAGGACTACAAGCTCTCGAAGCCCGAGCACTTCAAAGTTAAGGCCAGTGACGGCGTTGAGATAGACGCATGGATAATGAAGCCCGTTGATTTTGAGCCTGGCAAAAAGTATCCAGCCGTGCTTGAAATCCACGGCGGACCAAAGACAGCTTACGGCTATTCCTTCATGCACGAGTTCCATGTTTTGACGACTAAGGGCTTCGTCGTGATCTTCAGCAACCCGAGGGGAAGCGACGGCTATGGTGAAGAGTTCGCGGACATTAGGGAACACTACGGAGAGCGCGATTATCAGGACATCATGGAGGTCGTTGACGAAGCCATAAAGCGCTTCGACTTCATCGATCCCGAGAGGATAGGTGTCACCGGCGGTTCCTACGGCGGCTTCATGACCAACTGGATAGTCGGCCACACAAATAGATTCAAGGCGGCAGTTACTCAGCGCTCCATCTCCAACTGGATGAGCTTCTTCGGAACGACGGACATCGGCTACTTCTTCGCCCCGGACCAGATAGGCGGCGACCCGTGGAATAACCTCGACGGCTACTGGGAGAAGAGCCCGCTGAAGTATGCTCCCAACGTTGAAACGCCGCTCCTCATAATCCACTCGATGGAGGACTACCGCTGCTGGCTCCCGGAGGCGCTCCAGTTCTTCACTGCGCTGAGGTACCTCGGCAAGACTGTGGAGCTCGCGATATTTCCGGGAGAGAACCACGACTTGAGCAGAGGTGGAAAGCCTAAGCACAGGGTTAGGAGGTTGGAGCTTATAGCAGGGTGGATGGAGAGGTGGCTTAAAGAGTAAGCTCTTCTCTCTCCTTTTCCTTGGTTGAAAACATAAAAACGAAAATCGACGAAGTAAATCGCACAGTATATAATCCAGCACTCTCCGCCTCTTCGATGTGCTCCGGATAGGCGTTCTTTATCTCTTACCGTCTACCGCCGTGGGGTTTTTAAAGCTCTGACTGAAATGAGAGCCCATGAGAGCATACATCCTGGCCTACCCAGAGAAGCGCTGGGAGAACTACACGATACCAGTAAACGACGAGCCTGTGGTAAAGCTTACTGAAAGGCGGCTTCTGATGAGCAAGCGCATAGATGATGTAATAACCATCGTGAGGAAAGACAAGCTGAAGCTCTATTCCCTTCACGTCTTAAACCCCCTGCCGGCCAAAGGAAGGAACAAGCTCGAAGCCCTTCTAAACGCCTTTCCATCCGGAGAGTCAATATTTCTCGCCGAGGGCAACATGCCCCTCATAATGCCCTTCCTGGTGAATTACCTGACTGGTCTCTTCTATGAGAACGAACCCGAAGCCCTAATTCCGGTCTGGCGCGACGGGACTGCGGAGATAACGCACGCCGTTTATGAATCCGATGCGCTGAAGGATGCTATAGAAGCTGCATTGGCAGAGGGTTACAAAAGCCTGAGTAGAATAACGGAGTTCCTCGACTATGAGCCCGTCTCTATCGAGGAGCTTGCCAAGAGAAACCCGAAGGTTACGTTGAGCTTCTTTAAGGTGAGAAACCAGTTCGACGTCCGCTTTGCAGAGGAGACGCTGAGGAAGCTCTGAGCCTCAGATTTGCTGGAAATTTTTCAAATTTTTGTAAAAATTCTTAAATAGTAGCAAGGACTATAATATAGTAGGGTGGGAGTCCCAAAAGCTCTTCTGCTCGGTTCGGACCATAAAGGAGAGATAATTATGAAAAAACTCTTAAGCGCAGCGATATCGCTGCTTATTCTGTTTAGTATGATGGGCGCCTTCGACCCAGGCATGGTTTCTGCAAAGCCCATTAGCGATTACAACGTACTGATCCTGAAAAGCGTCGATGCCTGGAATTCACCTGCAGTGGAGAACACGCTCACGGATATGGGGGTACCTTACGACGTTATGACCTCAGGAAAGCTGAAGAACAAAACTGCCCAAGAGCTAATAGAGACCTATGATATGATAATCATTGTCAGCGACCAGCCGCAGGCATTCTACGACGACCTCGGCACTCAGATGGACAAGCTCGAGGAGTATGTGAGGGCCGGAAGAACCCTCGAGATACATGCCGCCAACTGGGGATGGCACGGAGGGGTATGGACAACACCCCTACCCGGAGGAGCGGAGATAGTGCAGGGTTACTCAAGCTACGATTATCTGATAGCCAACGGCACGACGCTGGTGAGCAGCTACGCGAGCCACGGCTACTTCATCAACCTGCCAGCTAACGCGGAGATAATTACAGTTCAGGCACCCTCGGGAAACCCTGATTACAACAAACCGAGCACAGCGATCTATTCGCTGGGAAGCGGCAAGGTTTTCGTGACCGGACTGACTATAGAGTACAGCGTCGCAAGGAAAGGTCCGGAGTGGGAGGCATTCTTCAGGGAGATGCTCATGAACAACTTGGGCTACTCCCAATTTGTGCCAGTTGCTCCGGTTATTGTCATTAGAGGAATAGACTTCATGACATTCAACTTCTACTACTACATCCAGTACAAGCGGGCGCTTGAGAAGTTCAACACGATGTACATGGAGGCCGTGGCCGGAGGGATGGACAACGAAACGCTCGGGCTTGCTATGACTCAGAACGACACCGCAGCAGCTTACTATGCGAACGCAAGTAGATACGGTCCTGTTGTTGCAAACTTCCCCAGAGTTTACATCTTCATAGACTTAAGGAAGGCCGCACTGCACCAGAAGCAGGCAGTTGGAATATTAAAAGAAGCAATGGAAGATTGGTGATTTCTTTTCACCCTATTTCCACCGCTTTTCTGACCCTGTCTGCTATCACAACGGCAACAGCGGCTTTAACTGCATCCACTGGCAGGAATGGGGTGACGCCGAGGAGGAAGGCCTTTTCGAAGTCCCCTCCCATGAATAGGCCGAGCCTCAGCCAGCCAAGGAGGTATATAACCCCAACTCCCAGGATGGAGCCGATGAGCATTCCTCTTCTGCCAAGCCTTTCAGTGAACAGCCCGGCAAGATAGGCCGCTATGGGAAACGCTACTATGTAGCCACCAGTCGGGCCGTAGATGACCGTGAAGCCACCATGGAAGTTGGCGAACACCGGGAGACCAATTGCTCCCATGACAACGTAGACCAGCTGGCTCAGTAATCCGAGCCTCGCCCCGAGAACGAGGCCGCTGAGGAGGACAAATAGCACCTGTAACGTAATTGGTACAGGACCTATCGGAATGCTTATTTGAGCACCCACAGCCGTCAAAGCCGCGAAGAGTCCAGCGAAGGCAACCTCCCTGCCCCTCATGCTACCACCTTAAAAAGCTTTTAAACTTGAAACTTGAAAATTCCCCGATGATTGAAGTTAAAAATCTTTGGCATATCTACGAGAACGGAAAGGAAGCACTGAAGGGCATAGACTTCAAGATGGGCGAGGAGGTAGTGGCCCTAGTCGGCCCCAACGGCTCCGGAAAGACAACTCTGGCCAAACACCTGAACGGTCTGCTCAAGCCGACAAAAGGGGAAGTCATCGTTGACGGCATGAACACCTTGGAGCACACGGTCGCGGAGCTTTCACGCGTTGTAGGCTACGTCTTCCAGAATCCGGAGCACATGTTCTTCGAGGAAACCGTTTTTAAGGAGGTCGCCTTTGGACCAAAGAACCTCGGGCTGAGCGAGGAAGAGGTAGAGGAACGTGTGAGATGGGCTTTAAGGGCGGTTAACCTGGAGGGTTACGAGGAGAGAACGCCCTACTCTCTGAGCGGCGGTGAGAAGCAACGCCTGGCTATAGCCTGCGTTCTGGCGATGAAGCCGAAGTACCTCATCCTCGACGAGCCGACGACCGGTCTGGACGCGAGAAGCTCGGAGAGCGTCGTCAACGTGATAAGGAAGCTCAGGGGAGAGGGCCATGGAATTCTGCTCATAACCCACGACATGGAGCTCGTTCTTGAGCTTGCCGAGAGAGTGATGCTTCTTAATGATGGAAGGAAGGCTTTCGATGGTTCAGTAGAGGAGTTCTTCTCTCTTAACCTGCACGACTACGGCCTTGAAAAGCCTGAACTTCTAAGGATCAGCGAAAAGATTGGAGCAGGATTTGTGAGAAGTGTGAGCGAGCTGATAGAGGCTCTGGCAGGTGGTTCTCGATGATGTACTCGTTCTACGTCGAGCGCGACTCTTTCCTTCACCGCCTCGATCCGCGCGTTAAGATAATCGGCACGGTAGTAGGGATAGCTGTTATAATGCTCTTCAACGATCCCACCTTTCTCGTCCCGCTGTTCTTTGTTACCCTCCTCTACGGCCGCCTGCTGGGAAAGGTTGAGATAAAAGAACAGCTCCGTCTTCTGAAACCTCTCTTTCCTATAGTTATCATAACCATAATAGTCTGGCCGCTGATTTACAAGCCGCGGCTGGTGGGACTCCTCTTCGGTCTCTCATTTGCCTTCAGGCTGCTTACCTTCGGTTTGCTGACCTTCATCCTGCTCATGACGACCCAGCAGAGGGAGCTCATTCTGGGCTTCGTCAGGCTCGGCATGCCCTACGAGTTCGGGCTGACAATTTCAATAGCACTCCGCTACATCCCGACGCTGTACCTCCTCACGAGGAACATCATGGACGCCCAAATGGCACGCGGCTGGGAAATGGAGAAGGGCAACTTCATCGTCAGGACGAAGAGAATGACTGCCGTCCTGATTCCACTTCTGGTCGCTTCGCTCAAGACCGCCCACGAGCTGAGCATAGCCCTTGAGAGCCGCGCTCTGGGTGCGAGTAAGAAGAGAACGTCCCTCTACGACATCAAGATGAGTGGGAAAGACTACGCGGCAACTTTTGTCATCGTTCTCCTCTTCGCGCTGGCACTCTACGTTAGATACGGCCTTGGCCTCGGCCACGTGAGGATATACGGCTAAAGAAGGGGTTTGACGAGGGAATCAATCGGTATCGAGTGGTCACCGATGCTTGAGACAAACTCGGCTGGAGCCTTCAGAACCGTCATATTAAGCCTGTAGTGGCCGCGGTAGGAGTTTGTTCTCAGGACGGCGAGGGCTTCAAATATCTCCGGGAGGGTGTAGAGCTCGCGGAACTCACCGGATAGATCAAGTTCGTTCAGCTCAATCGTCGTATGGGTCAGTACGAGCATCAGACCCTTCCTATCGACGACCTTTCTTAGCTCCACAATATTCTCGGCCGTTCTGTTAAGGAGCGTTGGAAAGAGGGAAACGACCATGAGGGAGTTATCTTCAACGAGATTCAAAGCCTGAAGAAGCTCGTCCATTGAGTAGACGTTGCCGGTGTAGAGGTTCGAGACGTCCTCAACTAGGCGCTTGAGCACTTTAATCGAGAAGGAACTGCCGGGCCCAACATGGTAAACGGGCCCTTCAGACAGGGCATTCGCCACCAGGTGGTACAGAAAAACCGTGTTGGCAAGTTCGTCAGTGGAGATTACCCCGGCTAGGCTCCCCTCACTGAAAGATAGGGGGAACTCATCGAAGGGCTTCAGCTCTCTCGATTGGACCTCTGCCGGTTTGAAGAACATGGCCATCACATAATGTAGCGCGCTCGGGATATTTATACCTTTCCGAAAATAATGAAAGTCAGAGGATCATGCCAGGGCAACCAGACCAAGAAGCACGAGGAGCCCTACCACCACTACCTCTATTATCGCCGCCAGAATCCAGGCTAAAAACGCCCTGATCCAGTCGGTGTTGAAAATCGTCTTGATGACCCATACGTAGGCCAGGATAAATGCCACTACCGCGAGAAGGACATTCATGGGGGCTATCCAGATAAGCAGCACTACAACCACGGCGTACGCTATCGCTCCAACGATTCCGCCGCCAACTATTGCCAGCATCGCCTTAAGCGTTGAGGCCTCTTTTATCCCGACCAGATGGGCCGCTAGCGACAGAAAGAACCCTGCTATGAACAGGGAGAGCAGGAAACCGAGGAGAGACACGGCCCCAAGTCCATATATAAATCCATGCCCGTAAGGCATGTCACCACCTCCAGATTTGTTTTTCCTTGTCGAGACTTATTAATCTTCCCAAAAGACCTTTAAGCGCAGAAAGTTATTCCAGTACGGTGGGTAAAATGCTGGAGTCGCTGTGGAACTTCATCTACCAGTACTTCATCGAGCCGATGTACACGAGGAGCGGCTACAACCCCTACAACACCCTCGTATATGCCCTCCTCCTTGGCTTCGGAATCATATACTCATATAAGTATATAATCAAACCGCTCAAAATCAGGGTCGACGAGAGGCTCTTCTTGGCTGTCACGCCCATGGTAGTCTTCGGAGCAACCGTCAGGGCGCTGGTCGATGGGGGCGTTCTCCCCAAGAACCCGCTCATTCTAACGCCTGGAATATTCTTCACGGCCTTCGTCCTCATAGTCCCTGCCCTCGTTGCGGATGCCAAGCTGAAAACCTATCCAAAGATAACAGTCGCCTGGGGGAGCATTCTAGCTCTGTGGGCCAACTATCTGCTTATAACCAACGTCAAAAGCTGGGAACCCTATGAGCTGACCCTAATTCACACAGCGGTCAGCTTCCTCGCGGTTTTTGCCTTCTATCGCTGGAAACCCTTCGAGAGGCTCTACCGATTCACTTCTACGGATACAGGGAAGTCCACTGGCTGGAGAATATCCTAGTCACCCACCTGGGGGCCTACTTCTACTACCCGTGGATAACCTTCATCCTGGTCATCGTCTACTACGGCCTTAAATACCTCGTTCCCGATGAAGAGGAGCGGCGTTTCTGGTACTTGGCCATCTACATCCTCGGCCTCGGCCCGGCAATAAGGGATCCGGCCCAGCTGGTGCTGCAGATTGGGTGATTCGCAATTCTTCAATTTTTGCCAGTGATGCTTATATACCCTGAAGACGTAAATCCTGCGGTGGTGAAAATGCTAGACTTCCTGAAGTCCGAGGTCTTCATGTTTCCACTCGCGCTCATTGTGCTACTCCTCGGGGCGACGCTCTACGGGTTTGGGGCAAACTGGGGAAAGTACCTCTTCTGGGCCGGCGCCGGTGGGGTAGTCGTAATAGCTTTGAAGCTTTCGTCGAGACCATGGAAGCCCAAGCGCTTCGGCAGACTCGACGCAAATTACGTGGATAGCGAGACATTCAAGCTCAAGTGGGACAGGGATGAGACGAGGAGACAATGAGTCCAGAATGTGAAGCTACCTGCGGTGAGTCCGATCCTTCGGTTCGGTTCGATGGCCTCTGCCCAGGATTCTTCCCTCCTCAATCTCCCTCCTGAGAAGCTTTGCCTCGTTCTCCGTGCTCCTCACTCTGAAAACCCTTGCTATCCTCTCGATGGCTTCAAGCTTTCTGACTATGCCGTCAAGCCACGTGAAGACGTCGCCCGGATAAACGATGAGGCCGTAGACCTTCCTGAAGTGCTCTGCTATCTGGGTCGGGTGCTTACCGTTCCTCCTCAGCTCGATTATCAGGCTGCTAACGCGCTCCATGGCGTAGTCGGTGCAGTCGTCCTCAGGACACATAAAGAACTCCTGATAGATCGTGAAGAGCCTTTCAGCGGCGTTGGGGCTGAGCTCGGGGATGACCTTATCAAGCTCTTCCAGAATCGACGCGAAGCTCGGTGAGAAGACGTTCGCACTCAGCCTCCCCCTAACTGCACCCTCAAGCTCCCTCTGGAGCGTTCCGCTCAAATACAGGTTCTCGAAGGGGAGTAGCTTGACGGCTATCCACTGGGCAGGCTTCTTTCCGAGGTTGTCCCTTATGAAGGTTGCCTCCTTGGGCAGGAGGAAGCTCATGCTCACGGCCCTTCCGTAGGGGGTGACATCGACGAGGGAGCCCTTAAGGCGGACGAAGTCGTACTCCTCCAGCTTCTCCAGAACCTTCTCGGCACTCTGGTTGGCGCCGAGGCATTTACTTTGCACGTCCTCGATGACGTCGAGACGATTGAAGACGCAGGCGTGGGCGAGAACGTTGTCCTGTTCGAGCTCGTCGCTCCACTCAACGACGACGGGCTCAATTGGGGCGGTGAGCAGCTTGAACGCAATCTCATCCTCGGAGCTCTCCATCTGGGCCGAGTACTTCCTCCCAGGCTCTACGATTAGGTAAACCTTACCCTTTTCGTGGTAGAGCGGCCTTCCAGCGCGGCCGAGCATCTGGTGGAACTCCCTAACGCTCAGCCACTTGTTGCCCATGGCGAGGCTCTCAAAGATGACCTGTGAAGCGGGGAAGTCAACGCCTGCCCCAAGGGCGGCTGTGGTAACTACAACGTCGAGCATCTGAGCCTGAAACTCCATCTCGGTGAGCTTTCTCTGTCTGTAAGGTAAGCCGGAGTGGTAGGGCTTCGCCTTGAGCCCCTTACTCGTGAGGTAAGCGGCAAGCTCATGCGTCCTCTTGCGCGAGAACGTGAAGACTATGCTCTGACCCTTGTAGCCCTGCCGCGACTTTCTACTCGCCTCAGCACGGCAGAGATTCGCTATATGCCTCCACTTCTCGCTCTCGTTTCTGACAATGATTATGTGCCTTTCCAAATCGACGGACCTTTCGTCGTAGAGGACGAGCTTAAGCCCGAGCTCTTTGGCAAGCTCCTCGGGATTACCTATGGTGGCACTCAGGCCTATGAACTGAGCATTGGGATAGAGCTTCCTCAAGCGGGCTATCAGGCCATCAAGCCTCGGCCCGCGCTCTTCGTCGTCGAGGGTGTGTATCTCATCTATGACAATGGTTCCCACGTTGCCAATCTTTCTCCCCGCCCTCAGGAGGTAGTCAATTCCCTCGTAGGTTCCGACTATTATGTCGGCATCGATACCCGTATCTACAACTACAAGCTCGTCCTTCGTTTTAATCCTGCTCATGCCGACCCTTATCGCCACGCGGAGGCCGAGCTTGGAGTAGCGCCTCTTAAAATCTTCATACTTCTGATTGGCCAAGGCGACAAGAGGGACGAGGAAGAGCATCTTTCTACCTTCCATCGCCTTGGGAACGCCTGCCAACTCACCTATGAGCGTCTTGCCGCTGGCAGTTGCAGAGACCACGAGTAAGCTCTCTCCCTCTAAGAGCCCGTGCTTTATAGCCAAGCTCTGAACGGGAAGGAGCTCGCTAACGCCCTCTGACTTGAGAACGGATTTAAACTTCCCGGGGAGATTCAGCTCGTCCACTTTGAGCTTCTCAACCCTTACGTGCTTGGCCTTGAGCTCATCCCACTTGGTAACCTCCGGATGCCTCGTTGGGTCGAAGCGGGGGTCAAAGGCGTAGAGAACCTTGTCAAGATCCCTAAAGCGTTCGAGGAGCTTCTTCGCCTGGTCAAACATGGCCACGCTCTTGAACCTGAAACGGAGCTCCCTCTTCAGCTCGTCCTCGGCGCAGCGCTCGCAGATGTACTCGCTGTGGTATTTTATCCTGTTACCTTCGGTCAAAACGGTGATTTTACCCTCAAGGAGGCAGAGGCGGCAGAGTTCGGCCTTCTCAACCCTCTTGTTCTGGAGGCGCCTTTTGAAGTAGTCCTCCCACTCGTCGGCGTTTACTAAGACGATTCTGGCCTGGCGAAGAGCCTTCTCGATTTCCTTCGGGTTTCTGTACTGGCTTCCCTCCAGAACCTTGAAGAGCCTGCCGTCTCGCATGATGAAGCGGTAAATCTTATCCGCCTTGAGGTTCTTCATTGCTGAGAGCTTCTCGGGCTCGTTCTCGATGAAAAAAGCTTCGAGCTCGTTCTTCTTTCTTCCTGGTCTGATGACGAAGAGCATAGCAACCGCCTCGGCCAGTCGTCCACTCATCACGTCTCAGCGTCTTACCTACTCATCGGTCACCCAGCACTCCTTGAAGGTGTCGATGATGAGCGTTACCTCCACTCGTTCAAGGTTCTTCCCAAAGTGCTTTTTCAGCATTCCGGCAAACTCCTTAACCTCATCGGTATCGTGAAAGCTCGCCCTTATGAGTATTTGCTTCTCGCCACTCCTGCGGTATAGGGCTTGGACGTTCTCAAGCTTTGCTATTCTCCTGAGGATCACATCAACGTTCTGGTCATCTATCGAAAGTTTGAGTTCAAAAAGAACCTGAACGAACTCATCGAGGAAGGCAGGGTCAATTATGGCGGAATACCCCTTAATCGCGCCGAGCTTTTCTAATTTTTCCACCCGGTTCTTCACGCTCGCAGGGGATAGTTTAACCCTTCTCCCAAGTTCAGTGAGAGTTATCCTGCCCTCCTTCCTCAGAATTCTGAGGATCTCTTTGTCCTTCTCGTCTATCCCCGGCATGTCACTCACCAAAAGAAAAACGGAGTCAGCGGGTAATCTTTATCTCCCTCATGAGTTCGAGAGGCTCTGGATGCTTCTCGAAGTAGTCTCTGACCGGCTTGAGCAGCTCAATTAGGTACTCAGCCACCGCGTTCTTGAGGTCGAGCGGATGAAGCTTTCCTTCAGCGAAGTCCCGCTTGAGCTCCTCAAAGGTCATGTAGGTAACGTCGCCGCCGAACTTGGCCGGCCTGTGGATTGTGAACTCCGTCGGCTCCTCGCGGAAGATGATGTACTCAGCCCAGTCAAGAACGGGGTTGTACTTAACCTCCCTGGCCGGGCAGAAGGCCTTCCTGAGCTTCTGCTTGATCTCCTCGGGAGTGTCGTGGATGAAGACGGCCGAATAAGGCTTGCTCTTGCTCATCTTCATCTGGGTCTTGAGCTCCTTGTACTGCTCCTCGCTCTCTATCGGCCACACCGGCGGCTCCTGAAGGCCGAGCAGGAGGTGGTGGTGTAAAGCGACGGGCTTGAGCTTCTCGCCGTTGTGAAGGAGCGGGTGGTACTTGAGCTTCTGAGCGACTTCGATAGCTATGACATGAGCCTTCCTCTGATCCATTCCGGCGTGTGCTATGGTGACGCCCTGGTAGAAGATGTCAGCCACCTGCATAGCAGGGTAGATGAGCTTGGCAAAGTCTATGGCCTCTCCCATCTGGCGACCCATAATGGTTATGGAGCGCATCATTCTCGCTAGGGTAACGTTCTTGGAGATGTCTATGACTGTCTGCCAGTAGTCGCCCTTCTCGAGGATTTCACTCGCCAGCACGAATTCGACCTTATCCGGGTCGCCGCCCATGACCTTTATGCTCTGCTTCATACCCTCCTTGAAGTACGTCAGAGCAACTTTCTGGATGACCTCCAAATCGCCGCCGAGCTTGTCGTTGATCCAGCTGTGCCAGTCAGCAAGGAAAATCCTCGTCTTTATTCCCGCCTTCTGGAGGTCGGCTATCTTCGCTCCGGCCATGAGTCCGGTTCCAAGGTGAATGTAACCGCTTATTTCAAAGCCGATGTAGTGCTGCATCGGGACACCTACCTCGAGGAGGTGCCTGAGGTTCTCCTCAGTCAAAAGTTCCTCTGTGGGCTTTTTACTTATCAGCTCTATTTTCCTCTCTATGTCCATGCTCACCACCTAAAGCCAGAATGACCAAAGCCTTTAAGGACTTTACGGAAGTTTTTCAGCCCTGTTAAAGTTCCGATTCATAAGATTTATAACTCTCGACGCTGTATAAACGACGGTAATACCATGAGGAAGGCTGCAATAATACTTGCGGTGTTTGTTTTCTTTGGTGTTTTTGGATTTGCCATGGCCAGTGCTACAACCATTGGCGTCGACCTCTCCCACGGTGAAAGCGACAAGGGTCTCGCTGTTTTGACCGACAAGGACGGCAACGTCCTCGCAGAGGGAATGATCAAGACTATCAGCGACGTTAACTGGGTCTACATTGGTGACCCGGCTATGGCCGACACCCTTGGAATTCAGAACGTCGGTGACAAGATAACCTATGACGCCATCAAGGATGTCGACTTCCTCATCCTCGGACAGCCGAGCCAGGCCTTCAGCCCGGACGAGATACAGGCCCTCGTCCAGTGGTGGAACGACGGCAACAGGATTCTCTGGGTGGCTGCGGACTCTGACTACGGTGACGGTCCGAACAGGATTGACTTCGCCGATACGGTTCTCGATGCCATCGGTGCCAACCTCAGAGTTGACCAGGCTTCAGTTGAAGACGCTACCAGCAACGCTGGAGCTGGCTACCGTGTCATTGGTCTTGTTAACCCTGATCCGGACACCCCTGAGAAGGACATGATAACCAAGGACCTCGCCAACGGCGGAAAGGTCCTCTTCCACGGCCCGGGCGTCGTTGCCTACGTTGACGACAGCGGCAACTGGAAGCCGCTTCCAGTCGGCGGTGGAATCGAGAATATCTACGTTATAGTCACCAGCAGCGATGATGGTCAGATCGTTGAGAACACCGACCCAGCAGCCAATGCCTACACCGCCGGTGACACCGGCAAGTTCCCACTCATGGCGGTTCAGCTCTTCCCGGACAAGAAGAACGTCCTCATAGTCAGCGGTGAGACCCCCTACGGCGGCTATGAGCCGATGTGGGCCCCAGAGTACCACGACGTCAAGCTTGACGGCCCGCAGTTTGTCACCAACTTCATCCACTGGGCCATAACTGTCCAGCAAAACCTTGGCCAGGAGACTGCAACGGAGAGTGAGGGAACCAGCAGCACCTGCGGTCCTGCTGCTCTGGTCGGCCTTGCCCTCATACCGCTTGCCCTCTACAGGAGGAGGAAGTGAATTTTTCTTCCCTTTCCTTTGTCGTTTGAACCATTAATTTTTTATTGAGTTTTCCCAACTCCAACTGATTGGCATAACCAGGTGATAAACCATGAAGAAGCTGGCGTCAATAGGCCTTATCCTGCTTCTTGCCCTTAGTATCGTAGCCAGCGGATGCATCAGCAGCAATGGTGGGGAAACAGGAACCACCGGCGAGGGTATAACCCTTGTTATCATCACGAGGCACGATGCGACGATCCAATACATGGTGAAGCAGGCGTTCCTCCAGAGCGATATAGCCAAGGAGTACCACATCACTGACCTCAAGTTCATCAAGGTGCCCGAGAGCCTCTGGCCAAGCTACATCCAGAAAGGCGCAGATGTCGGATGGGGCGGAGGACCAACGCTCTTCGATGACCTCTATAAGGCCAACTATCTCGCTCCGATAACTGACGAGAAGATCCTTAACCTCCTTGGAAACCCAATACCAACTGAACTGGCAGGAATGCCTATGATCAGAAAGGACGACAACGGCAACGTCTACTGGATAGCCGCGGCCCTCTCGTCCTTTGGTTTCACTGTCAACAAGAAGCAGCTCGAGAAGTGGAACCTCAAAATGCCCGAGAAGTGGGAGGATGTCGCCAGTGAGGACTGGGCTCTCAACCCGCCGCAGTACGGCATAGCCGACCCGACGAGGAGCACCTCCAACACGAGGATATACCAGATCATCCTCCAGGCCTTCGGCTGGGACGAGGGCTGGCGCATCATGACCCTCATAGCGGCCAACTCCAAGGTCTACATGGCCAGTGACGCCGTTAGGGACGCAGTCATTAACGGCGAGATAGCAGCCGGAAACACCATCGACTTCTACGGTTACACCGCCATGCAGCAGAACCCCGACTGTGTCTACATCGTCCCGAAGGGAGAGAGCATCATCAACGGCGACCCAATAGCACTCCTCAAGAACGCCCAGCACCCCGAGGCGGCTCAGGCCTTCATCTACTGGGTCCTCACCGAAGGTCAGGCCATCTGGATGAGTCCAGACATCAACAGGCTTCCAATCAACCCGCAGATCTTTGATATGAAGGTAACCGACGTTTACGCCAAGATCATATTCAAGGGCCAGAACGCTGGCAAGACCTACGGTGAGGCTAGACCTGCCCTCAAGAAGGCCTATGAGGATGCCATTCATGCTGAGGGAATACCCTTCGACGACAAGAGGGCCCTTGAAACCATAAGCGCTCTCCAGTACTACTTCAAGGCCACCCTTGTTGACCCGAACCAGCAACTCCACAATGCGTGGGTTGCCATAGTCACCGCCTACAAGAACGGAAAGATAACCGAGGAGCAGTTCAAGCAGCTCAAGGATGAACTCACTGCACCGATACAGTTCAAAGACCCAGAGACAGGCAAGATAGTTACCTTCACCGAGGAGTACGCTAAAAGCATAAACGACAGGATAGTCAAAGACAGAAACTTCCAGGACCAGCTCGTACAGGAGTGGCGCCAGGCCGCCATGGACAAGTACAACAAGGTGCTCCAGGATCTCCAGAAGATTACCGGCTGACTTTGACATTTTTCTGAGAATTTTCTTCTTTTCTCTTGTCAGTTTTCTATGGATTCGGGTCAACAAGTTTTTGGAAATATTTAAATAGAACCCACGAAGACCAAATCAGAAGCGATAACTGGGATGGGTAGAAACAGAACAGGAGGTCGATAACCAATGAAGGTTAGCAAATGGAGCGAGAGGCTCTTTGGAACGCCGATATTTGACCCAGTTGTTACCGCGTCGTTCTTGTTTCCGCTCTTATATCTGATAGCGTTTCTCATAATTCCAGTGCTGGCAATGCTCGCAGTAGCCTTCGAGTACAACGGCCAGTTCTCCTTCCACTGGTTCACGAGCATACTGACGTCAAATTACTACATCAGCTTCCGCCCAGAGGGAACCTTCGTGGAGCTCATAACTATGCCCAACGGCGAGCAGATATATTACGTCCAGGGCATTGACTTTGGAGTGATCCTGAACTCAATAATAGTCTCACTAAGCGTCATGATCCTCACGACAATTCTTGGAACAATATTCGCCTTCGTGATGGCGCGCTACGACTTTCCTGGCAAGAACATTGTTAGAATCCTGCTCTTCGTCCCGCTGCTCGTCACACCCTTCGTCAACGTCTTCATAGTCAAGAAGATGTTCCTCCCCAACGGCCTTATCAACTGGCTGTTCTACGACATGCTACACATCTTCCCGCACAGAATCGTCATAGACGGCCTAGTCGGCGTTATAGTTGCACAGACGATGACCTACTATCCGATAGTCTACCTCAACGCCTACGCAAGCTTCATCAACATCGACCCGACCCTCGAAGAGCAGGCTGAGAACCTCGGAAGCGGTGGGTTCCACCTCTTCAGGACGGTTACCTTCCCCCTGGCCCTGCCCGGAATAGCGGCGGGAGCGACCCTTGTCGGTATATTCAGCCTCGAGGACCTGGCCGCACCGATAGTCTTCCAGGGCAATCCACTCGCCAGGAAGCTCATGTCTTTCCAGATTTACAGCGCCTTCACCAGCGGATTCAACGTCGGAAGTCCCCAGCTGGCTGCCCTTGCGCTCATAATGCTCACCATAGCCATCCTCATGTTCCTTGGAATAAGGAAGTACGTGAGCATGAGGCAGTACGCCATGCTCAGTAAGGGTGGAAGGTGGAAGCCCCGTGTTGCAAAGCCCAAGCCCTGGCAGGCGGCCCTCATATACCTCGTCGTCATGCCCGCCCTCCTGATATCAATATTCCCCCAGGCCGGTGTGATCCTTCTTGCCTTCAGCGAGCGCTGGGCGGGGACTTGGCCAGAGGGGTTCACCCTCCAGCACATTCAGAGTATAATCACCCAGCCTGACATCGAAAGGGTCATCATGAACAGCGTCATGTACTCCACCGCGGCCATAGTCGTCATAATCCTACTCTCGCTGACTGCTTCCTACGCCTCCAGCAGGTTCAAGAAGAGCAAGCTGGGACCGGTTCTCGACAGCCTCGCCACGATTCCGATAGCAGTTCCAGGTATCGTCATAGCTATGAGCTATTTCTTCTTCTTCGCCAAAGTGTTCCCGGATACGCCGCTCGACCCCACCAACCTGCTCGGCTTCAACCCGGCGATGGTGCTTATACTGGCCTACTCCATTAGGCGTCTGCCCTTCGCGGCACGCTCTATCTCCGCAGGAATCCAGCAGGTGCATGTGTCCCTTGAGGAGGCTGCCCTCAACCTTGGCGCCAGCAGGTGGAAGGCCCTCACAGGGATACTGATCCCACTGATACTCCTGAACCTCCTCGGAGGAGCGATGCTCAGCTTCGTCTACTGTATGAGCGAGACCAGCGTCGGTATTACCCTCGGTTCCATCAACCCGGACTACTATCCGATAACGGCCAGAATGGTCGAGCTGATGACGAGCGCCGTTGGAAGCGCCAACCTCGCGGCTGCCCTGGGTGTCTTCCTCATGACTGTTCAGATAATAGCCATAGTACTGGCCAACCTGATAACCAAGCAGAAGTACTCATTCATCGGTCTAACCTGAGGTGGTTGAGATGGTTGATGTTAAGCTAGAGAACATTGTTAAAACCTTCGGAGAAACCGTGGCTCTCAAGGGAATAAACCTCCACATCAAGGCAGGGGAGCTCTTTACCCTGCTTGGACCGAGCGGCTGTGGAAAGTCCACAACGCTGAGAATAATAGCCGGTCTGGACTTTCCGGACAGCGGAACGATATATTTCGGCGATGAGGAGGTCACATACCTCCCGTCCAGCAAGAGGGGGGCCGTGCTGGTCTTCCAGAACTACGCCCTCTGGCCACACATGACCGTCTTCGACAACGTTGCCTACGGACTGAAGCTCAAGAAGCTCCCCAAGGAGGAGATACGGAAGAGGGTTGAGTGGGCACTGGAACTCGTCAAGCTGAAGGGCTACGAGGACCGCTACCCGACCCAGCTTTCGGGCGGCCAGCAGCAGCGTGTCGCAATCGCTAGGGCCTTGGTAGTCGAGCCGAAGGTCCTCCTCCTCGACGAGCCACTCAGCAACCTCGACGCCAAGCTCCGTCTCGAGATGCGCTCGGAGATAAGGCGCATACAGCGCGAGCTGGGAATAACCGTCATCTACGTCACCCACGACCAGGAGGAGGCAATGGCAATAAGCGACAGGATTGCCGTCATGAACGTCGGAACTGTCGAGCAGGTCGGAACTCCCAAGGAGATATACGAGAGCCCTAGGACAGAGTTCGTTGCCAGCTTTATGGGCAAGACCAACGTCATCCCGGCTAAAGTCGTCGAGAGGAACGGAGACAGGGTCACCGTCGAGTTCGAGGGCATAAGGCTCGATGGCCTCTACTACACCGAGAAGAGCGACAAGGTCGTTATCGTCATAAGACCCGAGAGGATAAAGCTCAAGCCCATCGAGAACGCGGTCTCATTCACCGGAACAGTGGACCTCATCGAGTACTACGGCTTCTTCGTCGAGGTCGTCGGCCTCTTCGGGGAGACGAGGATTATCTCCAGAACAATCAGCGACAAGGAAGTTGCCCACCTCAGGCCGCTCCAAGAGGTCACCTTCTACGTTGACAGGGACGACATAATCGTTCTTCCAAAGCAGCAGCTTTAAATTCCCTTTTTCTCCATTTCCCCTTTGGTGGCACGGATGCTCGAACTCTTCAACGAGGGACAGGTTTACGAGGTTCTCCTGGTTACGCACTCCAATGCCACTCCTGTAGGCGTGGTCAGAAAAGGGGGAATCCTCAACTTCAAGCTCTTTGGTGGGAGAAGTGCTGAGGAGCTGAAAACCCATCCATATGCCTCGATTCAGGTAACGAACGACGTCGAGCTCTTGGTTAAGCTCGGACTGAACATTCCTGTGGAAGTTGAGTTTATGGATAGAAAGCCGTATCGCTGGATTAAAGGTCTTCCAGGGGTTTATGGGGAGGTTACGCTCGTGGAGGAAATTCATGAGGATGAGCTCGGAAAGACCACCGTTCTCAGATGCTTCCTCAGACCAGATGGTGTTATAGAAGGTTCTCTTCCTCCCAGACCCATAAGCCGTGCCGATTACCTCCTCCTTGAAATGGCTGTTGACCTAACGAGGCTCTTCGTTGCCACGAGGAGCCTGAAGGTTGAAGCCGCAAGGAAACTCTACGAGAGGATATGGTTAAACTACCATATGTACAAACGCTTCGGCGGAAATTCCGAAATTGCCGAGAAGATGATGGGATGGGCAGTCTCGTCGCTCAGATGGAACCCCTGAGCCCCAAAACGCTGTATTAGAAAGGGAAAACTTATAATTTAGTTTTCCTATGAATGTTTTGGTGATACCATGCTGGGCAAAAGAATAATAGCCCTGTTGATGGCTCTTTTCACCTTAGCAGCAATTCCAACGACAAACGTTTGGGCAGCAACACCCACCGGCCTGGCCCCTGGAGACGTTCTTGTAAAGCCTCTCCCCGGAGTCCCAGCTATTGGCTTTCCAGGGGACACCATTGAAATCTACCCCGTCGAAGGAGTTACAATCCAGAGCCTCCAGATAATCTCAATTCTACACGGGCCTTACGACCTGCAGATACTGGGCACAGAGAGCGGAGTAGTTAAGGCCAGAATACCTGAGGATGCTGCTCCAGATGTCTACTTCCTCGTTGTCAAGAGCGACAAAGGTGAGGTGACCATACCCAACGGCGTATGGGTCATGAAGGAGGCCCCAACAGTTCTCAGAATAGCCCAGGGAAGTGACTTCCACGTCACGAGCGGTTCAAAGATGGGTTTCGTCTGCGGCGACTACTTCCAGAAGAGCATCACCGAGATACTCAAGTACTGCCAGAACCCAATACCGATGCACAGCTACACCGCTACCGACAGCTTCATGACGTACTACGCAATGGTGGGCTCGAATGGAGAGAACATTGTGAACATTATCCTCGCTACAGGTGACGATGTCGACACCAACGGAGACAGGGCCGGTTATGAGATGCTCGACCAGGCCATAACCTACGCCACAGCTGCTGGAACGCCCTTCATAAGCGTAAAGGGCAACCACGACCACCCGCCGACCTACTACCTCCAGTACGTCGGTCCACGGTACTTCTACGAGGTCATCGGAGACTTCATAATCATCGGCCTCGACAGCCGTGGCGAGGAGAGGCACCCCGAAATGGAGCAGCTTCAGTGGATGGAGCAGGTCCTCAAGGAGCACCCGGACAAGATACCGATAGTCCTCGTCCACCACCCGTTCTGGTACATAAGCAGATACGAAGGAGGAGTCGTTGAGAACCTCACTGCCTTCGACGACAACGACTGGCAGCAGATAAAGAAGCTCGCCAGCTGGGACTGGGTTGGAAGGAACGGCGAGTACGAGGACATAGCAAGGTACTTCCTCCAGCTCGTTGAGAAGTACAACGTCAGGCTCATCCTCAGCGGACACATACACAAGGACAAGCCCGTCCTCTACATCGATAAGGACGGCAACGAGCACTGGTTCTATGCCCTTACCACCACCGGTGCCCCAGACAAGACCAGCAACCCGCCGAGCCAGACTGACATAAACAGAGGATACACCAAGCCTTCATGGTATGTTCACAGGTAATCTACGTCTACTCAGACGGAAAGGTTGAGTTCCCGCTTGTGGACGACCTATTCGCCGAGGACAAGATCATCTCCCTCCCAATTCCGCAGAAGTTCATCGTCTTCAGGCAGAATGGTGAAGAGGGAACCGCCGTCAAGTTCATCAACGAGCTCGGCCAGAGCGTCAGCGGACCGATAGTCCTTGAGATTCCCGCCGGTGCCAAGGTCGACCCGCAGGCCACCAACATAACCTACACCGTTCTCGGCGAGAGAGAAATAGGCGGAGCCTACTACATGCTCCTCAACGTTACCGTCCCGGAGGGAGTCAGCCAGATAACGGTCGTCAAGGAAGCCGACACCAAAGCTCCCGAGGTGAGCATAGGCTACCTCTCACCAAGCAAGCCCAAGCCAGGACAGGCATTCAAGGTCTACATCAGTGCCAACGACAACGTCGGAATTAAGGACATGAAGGTGCAGATTATTGTCGATGGAAAAGTAGTCGCAGAGTATCCAGCGTTCTCAATGAAGCCATCCGAGGTCAAGGCGACATACTTCACCGAAATTCCGGGTGTTGACTCCGAAAGCTTCACCATCAAGGTTATAGCCACAGACTTCTATGGCAATACTGGAGAAACTGAGTACACCTACTCGAGCACCGGCACGACTACAACCACTACCACCCCCAGTTCCACCGGAAGCACCTGCGGCCCGGCCGCACTTGTTGGTCTGGCGCTTGTTCCACTCCTCCTCAGGAGGAGGAAGTGAGTTTCCTTCTTTTTCCCTTTACATTACCTGACGTTATTCTGTGAGCCTTTCCAAGGGGAAGAGTTTTTAAACCATCCCCTGAACCCCACCATGGTGGTGAAGGTGAAGTTCAAGGGTAAGGCCTTCGGCAACATCGTGAGAATTGAATTTGAAATTCTCACCCTCGGCGAGCTTAAAATAGACGACCTGCGAGACTTTGATATCGATTCAATTAAGATAGAACTCAAGCCAACATCATCAGGTATAAAGGTCATAGGCATATGGGAAGGTACAGTTGATGAAGCCGGCGAGGGGATAAAGAAGGCTCTCGAGGAGAGCTACAAGCTCCGGGAGAGAATTCTTAACAGGATAAAGAGCAAGACTGAAGCCATAAGGAGCACCATGCGTCAGCTCGGCTTCAAAGAGGAGGTAGAAGGCTACGGCAGTGTCATCAGATTCATAAAGAAGGTCGGTTCCTACGAGATAGTCGTCGTTGCTTCAACCACTGACGACATGGTTCGCGTTGAAGTCTACGGGAACGACAAGAAGATAATAAGCCCGGAGATAGAGAGCATATTCGAGGACGTTGAGGTCGAGGAGCTCGAGATATACGACTTGGAGGACACTAAGGAAGATAGGCTCGTTATAAACCTGGAGATACCCAAGAACGAGGAGAAGCCAGAAAGGAAAATAGTGGAAGCCATCAGGATGATAGAGAACATGTTGATGGCCTGATCACTTGTACCTGCTCTCCAGCTGAATCTGCTTTAGCTTTGCTGTTATTCCCTTTATTGGCGCCGTGTCCTCACTGATTATTCTCCCCGTTCTGGTGTCGATTCTCGCGTAGTAGAACCGGTCTTTTCCTGAGAGCTTGATGTTGATGTAGCCCCTGTCCTTGTAGTGGGTCACCCTCTCGGTCTTTGGCTCTTTTTCACCGTAAACTTTTCTGACGTGGTTGTGATACATTGCCTCTATTGCCATCTCCGTGAAGCGGACGTCCTGGCTGAGGACCTCCCCAGTAGCCCTATGGAGCACGAGCTTTCCTACCTTCGTCCCACCAGTGAACTCAACCTCCCAGTGCTCACGGAGTTTGATACCCTTAATGGCAGCCTCGGGATCTACCTCCCTGACCTTTTCCCCCGCTATATTTTCGGCGAGCTCCCTTTTGAGCACCCTGTCTATCTCTTCGATGAGTTTTCCGTCCTTACTGACCCGTATCTTCACCTCATGTCTGTCGTTCTCAGCGGTTATGGTGTATTCAGCTTCTGCCTCTTCAACGGCTGTTATCCCGAACTCCGGGTACTTCTCCGCCACTATCTCCTTTGCCCGCTCCGGCGTTATCTCGACGATGTAGTCGAGAACATCACCCGTCGCACCGTCAACTTTCACGACGGCCTTCCCATCGCCACTTTCAAGGATCAGCTCAAGGTACTTGTGTTCCAGCACCCAGTAGGATTTAAGTTCGAGGTTCCCTAGGGGGAAGTTGTTCTCTATGACCTCCCTGGCATTCTTGTAGGCTTCCTCCGGTGAAGGCAGCCTTCTTACTTCAGTGTAGCTCCCTCTCGTAAGGTCAACCTCAACGACGGCTATGCCGTCTCCAAGGAGGATGTTAGCCACGGCAACCTTCTTACCCTTCTCCAGGTTCAGAACCTCCCCGTCAGGGTATGCCCTTCTCAGAAGTTCATCGAGAGCCTCGTCGTTCATCAAAACCTCCACACCAAGCGGCTTGCCTGTGTAGCCGTTGAACGAGACTTCGAATGAAAACCTCTCGGTCCATCCGGTGATCTTTACCTTTCCTTTGTCCCTCTTCAGGTCAAGCTCGACGGTCTTTTCTCCGGTCTGTTCACTGATTATTCCCCTCGCCTTCTCAAGGAAGTATTCATCGGAGAGCGGAGTTATGTGAAACTCGATCTCATTGTTCTCGAGGTTTACCACGGCCTTCGCGGTGTTTTCACCGACTTTAAGTTCGAGTTCTGCCATTTTGGGTATGTAGACCTTCTTCCTCTCGTGGATTACTATCTTCCCTTCCGGGACGTCCAGCTCCCGCGAGGCCCTTGATTTGAGTACGAGCACCGCCTCGCTGGGGCTTATGGGAACCTCTATTTCTCTCTCGGTAGCCCGTATTATGGAGCGGTCGTCGAGAAGTGCTTTGGTTACTGGAACGCGGAGCTTCTTGTGTGAGGTTGCCCTCAGGACAATGTTCTCCGGCGAGAAGACAACGGCCTTATCCTTATCCCCTCCCTCCTCAACGGACCAGGAGAATATGTATGCACTCGAGAGGGTAACCGAGAGGGACCGGAGCTCAATCTCACCGGCCTTTATCGGATACATGGAAGAGGCGAAGGAAGCTACCCTCTTCATGAGTCCCTCTGCGGAGAAGTCATAGAGCAGCGGAGCGTCGAGCTCAAACTCCTTGAGAGGGCTCTCTTTTTTCTGCCCCCTCTTTTGGGCCGCGGCCATCTCAACGAGCTCGGCCGGAGGTTCTATGGAGTAGTTGTGGAAAAGGGAAACAAGTTTCTCCCCATCCCAGGGGATTATCCTTCCCCGGTACTCCCGGGATATGAGAACCTTGGCATCCTTCGTGAAGCCGGTCGTCGAGATTAAGATTCCCTTGTCGGCCTTGTACTTGTCAGCCAGATCTGCAAAAACGTTAACGTCACGGGAAGCGGCCAATCCCTTACGATGGACTGCTATGACGAGCTTCTCGGTTCCAGAGATGGGGTCATCACGTATGGCCACGATGTCGATTCCCCAGTCTTTCCTGCTTGCGACCTTCTCGTAGTTCCTGAAGCCCATTCTCTTCAGTAGCTCAATGACGTTCTCGATAAGAGTTTCTTCCGGTGTGAGCCTTATTAGATCAAGGGTCCACGCCATCATTCTCACCCATAAGCGAAAATCTGTCACTAAAATCATTTGGGGGTCATTTTATAAATTTCTTTCCCCCGGAATTCGTTATCACTGTAGGTGTTCAAAATAAGGTTTTTAACAGGATAACTTTAACATCTCTGCGGTGATGAAATGTTCAGGCTCACAGACTTCACCTATCACGGCAAAACCATCTTTCTGAGGGCCGACCTCAACTCACCGGTCAAAGATGGGATGATAATCAGCGACGCTCGCTTTCGGGCTGTTCTGCCGACGATCCGGCACCTCCTGGACGAAGGCGCGAAGCTCGTCATCGGAACCCACCAGAGCAAGCCATACAAAGGTGACTATATCACCACGGAGCAGCACGCCGAAATCCTGAGCAATCTCCTCGGCCAGGAGGTTGAGTACGTCGAGGATATCTTTGGAAAGTATGCGAGAGAGAGAATAAAGGCGCTAAAGCCGGGCGAGGCGATAATCCTCGAAAACCTGCGCTTCGCTGCCGAGGATGTCAAATACAAGTCCCTGGAGGAGTGTGAGAGAACTCACTTCGTGAGAAAGCTTGCTCCGCTCTTAGATTACGTCGTTAACGATGCTTTCGCAGCCGCTCACAGAAGTCAGCCATCCCTTGTAGGATTCGCCCGGTTGAAGCCGATGATAATGGGCTTTCTTATGGCGAAGGAAGTTGAAGCCCTCAGCAGGGCATATGAGACAGACGAAAAGCCGAGGATTTACGTCCTCGGTGGGGCCAAAGTTGACGACTCCCTCCGCGTGGCCGAGAACGTCCTCAGAAATGGAAGGGCAGACCTAATCCTCACGGGTGGATTGGTCGGCCACGTCTTTACGCTCGCCAAGGGCTTCCACCTCGGCGATGCCAACCTCGAGTTCATGACTAAGAAGGGCCTTCTGGAGCTGGTCGATTGGGCAGAGAAGATACTCGACGAGTTCTATCCCTACGTGAGGACTCCAGTAGATTTTGCGGTCGATTACAAGGGCGAGCGGGTTGAGGTTGATCTCCTCAGCGACGAGAAGTGGCTCTTCGACGAGTATCCTATACTCGATATTGGCTCGAGAACCGTGGAAAAGTACCGTGAGGTTCTCATGAAGGCAAAGGTGATAGTCGCCAACGGGCCGATGGGCGTCTTTGAGCAGGAGGAGTTCGCCGTCGGAACGGTCGGGGTCTTCAGGGCGATTGGAAAGAGCCCGGCTTTCTCGGTTGTCGGCGGTGGGCACTCAATAGCCAGCATCTACCAGTACAATATAACCGGCATAAGCCACGTGTCGACGGGCGGAGGGGCTATGCTGAGCTTCTTCGCCGGCGAGAAGCTTCCGGTTCTGGAGGCGTTCAGGATAAGCTACGAGAGGTTTAAGGACAAAATAGAAAGAAAAGCTCAGTAGTTCCTCAGAACACCAAAGACTACTGCCATCCACCAGACCTCAAAGAATGCGAAGCCAAGGGTTACCGTGCCTGTGACGAGCCATGCCACGAAGATGGAGTAAGCCATGAGCGTCACAGCGACGTGAAGTTTCAGGAACGTCCCGTTCGCTTCCCTATCCAGCTTCATCCAGCCAGTCAGAGGAGGGAGCCGGTCAAAAAGCCCCGATCAGGACACAGATGGGCTGTTGAAGAAGATGAGGGGAATAAAAATAAGGCCCGCGAGGGCCACGCAGAGCATAGTAAGCTACTGCTTCTTCATCCCCCACCACTTCAGTCTATCGTCGCCTTCCTGAACTCGAGCGCCGCTATTGCTGCGAAGAGCGCGGCCAGACCAGCGAGCACGAGCCAGTCCGTCGCCAGCGAAAAGGTCGGCTTGACTCCGGCCAGATAATACCTCGAGCCGTCCACCGCGTAGGTCAGCGGGTTGACCTTCGAGAGCCACTGCATCCATTCAGGCATGGTGCTTATCGGATAGAACGCTCCGCTTAGGAAGGTCATCGGGAGCATTATCATGGTCACTATCATCTGGAAGCCTTCCATGCTGGTCATCTTGAGCGCTATTGCAACTCCCATTGCCGCTATCGCTATTCCGACGAGGAAACTGAGGCCAAGGGCTGGAAGCACTCCCGAGACGTTGAGGTCCGCTAAGGTGAAGCTGAGTGCGAGTATTATGACGCCCTGTATCATGGCCATTATCGCGCCGCCGGTGATCCTGCCGAGTATTGCTTCAGTCCTGCTCGCTGGAGCCACGAGTATCTCCTTGAGGAAGCCGAACTGCTTATCCCAGATGAGTGTTATCCCCTGCATAAAGCTCATGTTGAAGACCGTCATTGCAACTATTCCAGGTACCATGAAAGTCATGTAGTCAACGCCGCCGAATATCATGCTTGCGCCAGGGAAGTTGAAAGCGCCAGCCCAACCCTTGCCGAAGAATATCAGCCAGATAAGCGGATTTAAGAGGGAGCCTATAACCCTTGCTTTCGAGCGGATGAACCGCTTCATCTCACGGTATATCATAGTGGTAAAGACCCTCATGTTCTCACCTCCTCATCCTCGCGCGCATGACCATTTTCATCGCGTTGCTTTCGCCGCCCTCATCGCGTATCTCCCTTCCGGTCAAGTGCAGGAAGACGTCGTTCAGCGTTGGTCTATGGTAGGTAACTTCCAGAATCTTAACGCCGCTCTCTCTGGCAAGTTCGAAGAGCCTCGGCAGTGCCTCGGCCGCATTCTCAACATCAAGCCTGACCCTTCCGTCTGGCAAAAGCTTGCAGCCCTTGATGAAGTCTGCCTTTATGCACTTGAGGTTCTCTTTTGGACTCTCCAGCTTGAGGTAAATGATGTCGTTGCCTACGAGTTTCTTCAGTTCCTCTGCCGTGCCTTCGGCGATTATCTTGCCGTGATCCATAATGGCTATTCTATCTGCCAGCTGCTCCGCCTCGTCCATGTAGTGAGTTGTGAGGAATATCGTCATGTTGTGCTCCTCTTTCATAGCCTTGATGTACTCCCAGATGTGGGCCCTCGTCTGAGGGTCTAAGCCGATGGTTGGTTCATCGAGGAACAGCACCTCGGGCTCGTGGAGGAGCGAGCGCGCTATTTCAAGCCTCCTCTGCATTCCACCCGAGAAGAACTTAACCGGCCTGTCTTTAAACTCCCAGAGTTCGACAAACTTTAGGAGCATCTCTATCTTCTTCTTGAGCTCGTTTCCACCCAGACCGTAAATCCTGCCGTGGATGAGCATGTTTTCATAGGCGGTCAGTTCTCTGTCAAAGCTCGGGTCCTGGAAGACTATGCCTATTTTCTTCCTGACCTCCATCGGCTCCTTAACGACGTCGTGGCCGGCCACAATAGCTTTTCCTGACGTTGGCTTGAGCAGTGTTGTCAACACGTGAACCGTCGTCGTCTTTCCGGCACCGTTTGGCCCAAGGAAGGCGAATATTTCCCCCCTCTTCACCTTGAACGAAATACCCTTGACGGCCTCGAAGTCGCCGTATTTTTTCACGAGGTTCTCAACCTCAATTGCGTACATAAATCACACCTCCAACCCGTTGTTCTTTCTAAACCGCTCAACATGCTCCTTCCTAAAGACAAACTTCAGGTTGTACTTCCCCTTAAACGGTAGCCGCAGCGTGTTGTACACGAGCGTTAAAACTGGATGTCTGACCGGAGTATCCCCCGGCCTCAGTGCGCCCGTTGGGCAGGCCTCAACGCACAGCTGACAGTTTCTACATAGTTCCGGATTCGCCATAACAGGCCTGAGGCGGACCTTCTCTTTCACACCAAAGAGCGAAACCTTCATGGGTTTGACTTCCCATATCTTCTCTCCATAGGGACAGGCCGTTATGCACTCTTCGCCCCCACCGCAAAGGGGGTAGTATATCACGAGAGGGGCACTGCTCTCCATCTCCCGGTAGTACTCTCTCCAGTCCCGAACGCTCTCACTCATCAATCTCACCCAGGAGTACAAGTCTTATCCTCTTGGCGCAGTCCTGGAAGAGCTCCCTCAGCTTGGCCCTCTGCTCTTCGCTGAGGTCTTCAATATTCCGAAAGAGCTCCCTGAAGGCGGTTCTTAGTTCATCTCCTCCAAGCTCAAGAAAAGCCCTGTACGCCCGCATCCGGGTCTTTATCTCCGCGAGCTCTTCTTCGTGCTCCCCCAGATATGCCAGACCCTTCTCGGTTATCACGTAGCTCTTTTTGTCCCTCATTCCCGTCTCTGCCACCTCTATGAGGCCGTTCCTCTTTAGTGAGGAGAGTATAGGGTAAACGGTCCCTGCGCTGAGTTTTATGCCGTATCGCTCCTCCAGTTCTGTCATTATTCCATAACCGTGTTTCGGCTCCTTCAGCAGGTCAAGGATCAGTATCTTCATGTAGCCCCTGAAATTGGGTCTTTCCACATGCATCACCCAACATATCGAACGATATATCGTTTAAAAAGATTTTGGTTCGGAATCCTTATTACATTTTTCTTTTTCGAGCCTCGCCTTTTGAGGGGATGCAGAGATTCTAAAACCGGCCTTTAAGCAGGAAAGCGTTACTCTTTTAAAGCCTCAAAACCATACCATACTTTGTGATGAAGCGTTCAGTGACAGTCAAACTCCAACCTTCAAAAGCTCAAGAGCAAATCCTCTTTCAGTTAGCCGACTTAGGAACAAAAGCCTGGAACGAAGTAAACTACCATCGCAGGCAACTCTTCTTCCAGAAAAAGCCCGTGGACTTTAACAGCACGGAGAAAACCGTTTATGAGAAATACAAGCGGGAAATTGGCTCAGCAACAGTCCAGCAAATAGCGAGGAAAAACGCGGAAGCTTGGAGGAGCTTTTTCTCTCTCGCCAAAAAGAGGAAGAGCAAAGAACTCCCAACGTGGCTCAAGCCAAGACCACCAAACTACCTCAAGGAGGGTGGAAAGAGAAAGCCTCTCATCGTCCTCAGAAACGACCAATACCGGATTGAGGGGAATAAATTAATCCTCAAAGGCCTCGGAGAGTTCAAACGCGTGGAAATTCAATTCAAGGGCAGAATTCACTTGAAGGGAAAGCAAGGCCGGTTAGAAATAACTTACGACCCCGTGAAGCGGAAGTGGTATGCCCATATTAGCTTCACTGTTAACCAAAAACTCTCGAAGGACGGCTGGATTGATGTTCCAAGAACTCCGAAAGGAAACCTCTCAGCAGGGATAGATTTAGGAGTAAACAACTTGATGGCGGTTTACGTTGAGAACGGTGAGAGCTTTTTGGTAAATGGTCGGCCGTTAAAGTCCATCGCCTTCTACTGGCAGAGGAAAATTGCCGATTATCAGTCGAAAATCAACAATTCTGGACAGAAAACGAGCAGAAAATTTAGGAGAATGCATCAAAAGGCAAAACTCCAAGCGAGATACTTCATTAACACGGCGGTAAGGCAAACGGTGGAGAAACTCTACCGATTAGGAGTTTCTAAAATTGTCGTTGGCTATCCCAAGGGCATCAGCAGAAACTCTGAAAAGGGGAGAAAGCGGAATTTCCTCCTCTCTCACGTTTGGCGGTTCAATACCATGATAAAACGCCTTAAAGAGGTGGCAGAAGAGTATGGTATTAAGGTTGAGGTAGTTGATGAGGCTTTCACTTCTCAAACTTGCCCCGTCTGTGGGAAGCCTCACGAAGGGGCTCGTTTTGTTAGGGGTTTGTTTGAGTGTCCCACGACGGGGCTTGTCTTTAACGCGGACTTAGTTGGAGCGTTTAACATTTTGAAAAAAGTTGTGAAAACGATAACCCCAAACTTGGGTGGCCTCCGCGCCCAAGGGAGGGGTAATGGGGGGAAGGCCCTCCCCGAGGGGCTAAAAAGTCCACCCTTGTTAGGCTTTAATGAAGCCCCTCAAACCTCCCCCGCCTTAGCAAGGGGTTGAGCCAAACCTTAGCCCCTCAGGGCGAGGAGGAGGTCAGTCGTGAGGTAAAAGCATCCAAGGGTGGGAATATGAGGCTTGTCCTGAAGCCCCTTTTCGAGGCAGAACTTCCGGCCGGATTCGAGGAGATAGTACGGGAAAAGCTAGCCGGGAAAGAGGTAAGAACCGGCGAGGAAGTCGAGATAGACCTGCTCGGAAAGCCTCTCCGCTTCAAAGTTCTGCTAGCGGAGCCCTCACCGATGAAGGTCGCGAGGAGCACGAGGGTGGAGTTCTCGACGGGAGAAGTTAAGATCATCAACTTCGAGTTCGATGAACCTGTGAAAGACATCATTCCATTCGAGAAGGGCTTCGTCGTGGTGTTTTCCAATAAGGTTCTAATCCTGAACCATAATGGGCAAAAGATTTATAGCGATGAGTTCGAGGAACTCAACAAAGTTAGCGTTTCCAAAGAGACGGTGGTGATAGTGCATGGCAAAAACAAACTCAGGCTCGTTAAGCCTTGATGGCTTCACTTTCCAGGAGAGCTGGGAGGAGAAGAAAAAGAGGGCGGAAAAAATAGTCGAAATCCTGATGAAGACCCATCCGAGGGAGAAGCTTCTCATCGGCGACCCCTACAGGACGTTAATCCACTGCATAATCTCCCAGCGCATGCGTGACGAGGTCACCTACAAGGTCTGGGAAAAACTGTTTGAGAAGTACGGAGACATCGAAACCATCGCGAGAACGCCGGTAGAGGAAATGCAGGCCTTTCTGAAGGAGAACGGCGTCGGCCTCTGGAAAACAAAGGGCGAATGGATAGTGAAAGCCTCGAGGATAATCCTGGATAAGTACGGCGGAAAGGTTCCGGACGATATTCACGAACTCATGAAACTGCCGGGAATAGGCAGAAAGTGCGCCAACATTGTCTTGGCTTACGGCTTCGGGAGACAGGCGATACCGGTTGATACCCATGTAAACAGGATAAGCAAGCGCCTGGGCCTGGCTCCTCCGAGGGTTCAGCCAGAGAGAGTCGAGAAGTACCTAAGAGAGCTCATCCCAAGGGAGAAGTGGATATACGTGAACCACGCCATGGTTGACCACGGAAAGACTATATGTAGCCCAATAAGGCCGAAGTGTGAAAAATGTCCCCTGCGGGAGCTCTGTCCCTACGCAAAGGGGCTCGTCAGGGCTGAGGATATACGGTAGTTTCGTTTCCAACTCTCACCACTATTTTTGAGGTCGGCCTGGGAAGGTCGTAAATCTCGAACTTCACGGGAAGTCTGAGAACCACCTTGTCCCTTCTGGACGTAAAAAAGCCCGTTCTCACAAGGTACTCAACGCGAACCTCAAAGAGGACGCTTCCCTCGCAGGTGGAGCCGTTCTGGAGCAGGATGAAGCTTGGGGTAAGATAGAGCCGGACCCTCTCGCCCCAGAGGGTTTTAACGGCCCTGAACTCGGCGCACTCGCTGAAGTCCCCTCCTGCGTAGCAACCGGGCCCTCCCTCAAACTCCTGAGGGGCGATGACTGGATCAGGGTCAGAAAAATCGGGCCAGATTTCGTCGGCCCAGCCGTCACCAATGAGCGTGGCTCTGACGGAGATGTGCTCTATTGAAACCGTGTAGTTTGGAAGCAGCAGCCGCATCCTGAAGGGGCCCCTAATCCAGCACTGGCCGGAGGTGGCCCACAGTGCTCTAGGGACATACCTGATTCGTAGGTTAAAGGAGCCGTTCCACTCCCTCTCGACAAAGCCCAGGCCCCTCCAGTCATCGGCGAGACTTGAGAGGTTTGAGCCGTTTGATATTATGTCCTCTCCCCTTAGCCAGACAACATGGACATCTCCAGAGGACACCAGCGTCTTCTCGTGGAGCCAGATAACCGAGTAAGCCGCCAAGAGGAAAACCACGACGATAATGGCTAGAGTCTTGAACTTCATGGAAATCATCGAAAGCAGAACCACTCTGAAGAATAAAAAGTTTTCGAAAGTAAGAAGTTACTCCTCCTCTTCCACTTCTTCCCCGGCGAGCTTCCTGAGCTTGTCCAAGTCCGAGCCAACGGCTATTAACACGTCACCCTCCTTTATAATGTCATCTCTGCCGGGATTGTAGATGTAGCGAGTTCCACGCTTTATGGCAAGAATCCTCGTTCCAATCTTGCTCGGGAGCTTAAGCTGTTTCAGGGTCTTGCCGTGTAGAATGGAGCCTTTCCTTACGGTAACTCTCCCCAGCTCCTCCTCAGTGTCCTCCATTATCTTCTTGATTATCGGGTGGGGCTCGACGTCTCTAAGGATAAGGTCGGAGATCTTGTAAGCAGCATCCGAAATCTGCTCGTTTATCTCAGCCATGTCTATGACGCTGAGGAGCTTTAACGGGTCATCCTCATTCTTGGCCAGCATCAGGGCCAGCTTCTTGACTTTCAGGGTAAGCTCATCCATGCGCTCCTCGAGGAGGTAAACCTCCTCCGCTATATCCTCGCTCTTGTACATGACCGATGAGAAGGCGAGGTCAACCATGAGCGACGAGAGGTCTTTCATCTCTATAAGGCAGTTCCTAATCTCTTCGAGTTCATTCATTGCCCATCACCTTTATGTTGCCCCTTGCTATCTCTTTGAGGTACTCAATTGAGGTGTTAGTGCCCCTTCCTATGAGTATGTCGCCTGGGAATATCTTGAAGTCTCCGTCGGGGTCGAATATCCAGCGCTTTCCGCGTCTGACGGCGATTATCCACACGCCGGTGTTCGTCGCGAGGTCGAGCTCTTCCAGCGTCTTGCCGACAAGGAGAGAATCCGCCGAGACGTAGATTTTGCCTATTATCTCCTCGCTGCCGAGGATGGCCTCGGTGATAACTGGGTGAAGCTCAACTCCCTCAAGAACCATCTTCGCCAAGTCCGCTGCTGCGTTGGACATGTCATCGATAGCATGTGCCATGTGAAGTATTGACGTTATCTGCTCCGCCTCCCTCGGGCTTCTGGCGGCAAGAACGGCATGCACCATCAGGTGGTAGTTGAGCAGGTCAAGGTACTCCTCAAGCTCGAGAACCTCCTCTGCAATCTCTTCCTCCCCGAAGAGAACGGAGGAGTAGGCGAGGTCAACCATCAGCTCAGCGGTGTTCTTCATCTCAACGAAGATGTCCTTAACATTCTTGGGAACATCGATTTCGTCCCACTCTTCCACCCGGCTCTCACCGATAGGGGAATTGAGGGGGATCTTATTTAGTTTTCGCCCGCGAAAAGTTTAATACCACCAGAGGTCAACGTTTAGGGGGTGAAGGGCGTGGAGAGTGATACCAGTGATGGCTCAGGAGCTCGGGGAAAAGGTGAGGCAGGCTTACAGGGTCTCACTGCCCTCGTTAGTCGTCTCTCTGATAATTGGCTTCTTTGGAGGCACCTTCCTCGGTAAGTACTTGGAGAAGATTAGCCGCGATTATCCCGGTCTGCTCGTCATTCTGCCGGGCATGATGGGTCTCCGCGGCAACGTTTTTGGCTCGATGGCCTCGCGCTTCTCCACGATGCTCTACCTCGGTGACCTTGAGCCCTCGCTCAGGGAAAAGAAGGTTCTCAAGAACATTGTCATAGCGATGCTCCTCTCTCTAATCCCTGTAACTATTCTCTGGGCAATAGGTGTCATTCAGGGGATAAGGTACCACGCCCTCCAGATTCTCCTCATCGTTGTGAGCTCGACCATACTCGTCTCTCTTATCCTCGGCTACTTTACGGCTTTCGTCACCATATTCGCCTTCAGGAAGGAGGTTGACCCCGACAGCATGGCCGCCCCGCTCGTTGCCTCGATGGGTGACCTGCTCACCATTCCAGCATTGATAGCTTTCATACTCCTCCTCGAGACCTCGAAGGAGACCTTCTGGGGAAGCAACCTCGCCCTAATTTTGCTCTTCCTCGTCCTGCTGGCAATCTCCCGTGTGAGAAAGGCCGAGATAGTAGAATTCAAGGAGCTCTTCACGATAATAACAGCTTTAGCCCTGCTCTCGCTCATCTCGGGCTTCACACTCCAAAGGTTCAGCGGGCTGATAGGGGCTTCTGTAATCCTCGGCTTCGCCTATCCTTCAATCCTCAGCTCCTTTGGAAACTACGGCTCAATAATAGCGGCGAAAACCTCAACCGCACTCCACCTCGGTGAGATTGACGGCTACCTCTCCAAGGAGCCCTTCATGGAGATACTCGCACTTTTCCTCACAACGCCAATCGTTGGGACTCTGATAAACGTCTTTGGTGCTGGGATAGCCTATTTCATCGCGGGAGCCGAGCCAAGAATAGTTTACGAGCTGACCCTCAGCTATCCATTTATGGCACTTTTAATAATGCTCTACTCGTACACAATCTCCTACTTCCTCTTCCAGAAGAACATCGATCCAGACAACGTGGCGATACCGCTCATTTCGAACAACAGCGACATATTCGGCACGATATATGTCGTGGTAATAGCGAAGCTTATGGTGGGTGGTTGAGTTGCTCGGCCTATCCATGACGGCATTTTCGGGAAAGAGCATAAAGGACTTCGAGGAATGGGCCGGAAAAGCACAAAAGCTTGGCTTTGACTTCATAGAACTCCTGAGCGAGTGGCCGCACTATTTGACGAGAGCGAGCTACAGGGACTTCGCAGAGATCGTTGAGAGCTACGGGATGAAGATAACCGTCCACGCTCCCTTCAGCGACATCAACATCGGCGCGTTCAACGAAAAGATACGGAGAGCCGCACTGGAGGTTCTGCGCGAGACAATAGAGGTCGCCGCTGAGATGAACGCCCTAGTGGTCACCATCCACCCCGGCCACTGCTCTCCACTCAGCGTAAAGCACAGGGAGAAATACCTTGAGATACATAGGAAATCGCTCAGAAAGATTGCCGCATGGAGTGGAGAGTTTGGCATAAAGGTCGGCCTCGAAAACATGCCACGCTTTCCCATTCTGGACGCCCAGAGCTGCGAAAGACTCGCAGAGCTGGTGGCGGACATTGATATTGGAATTACCCTCGATGTCGGCCATCTAAACACCACGACAAGGAACTTTGACCGCTTCATCCAGCTTCTTGGGAGCAGAATCGTGCACCTTCACCTCCACGACAACCGCGGCGATAAGGACGAGCATCTCCCGTTAGGAGAGGGAACCGTTCCCTGGGCTCAGGTCGTCCCCAAACTTCCAACGGCAACGTGGTCCCTTGAGGTGGGGAACATAGAATCAGCGAGAAAAAGCCTCGAATTTCTGAAAAACCTGCACCGATGAACCTTTTAATTCATTAAAGCCCGTTTTTGGTAGACACAAGGCTTTTATACATTTAAAATGAAAGGAAAAAGGGAAGTTATTTCTTTCGGAGGGATGTACAATGGAGGCAAAGATAGTGGAGGAAATGAGGCCCTTCTTTGACCCGAAGGCGGTCGCTATCATCGGCGCAACTAACAAGAAAGGTAAGGTTGGAAACGTCATCTTTGAGAACTTCAGGATGAACAAGGAACGCGGTATCTTCAAGGGCAACATCTACCCGGTGAACCCGAAGCTCGACGAGATAGACGGTTACAAGGTCTACAAGAGCGTTGAGGAGCTCCCAGATGACACTGATTTAGCAGTCATCTCGATTCCGGCCCCGTTCGTTCCGGACACGATGAGACAGATAGCAAAGAAGGGCATAAAAGCAGTAATCATCATCACCGGTGGTTTCGGTGAGCTCGGCGAGGAAGGAAAGAAGCTCGAGCGCGAAATTCTTGAAATAGCCAGAGAGAACGGCATAAGGATCATCGGTCCGAACTGTGTTGGTGTTTACGTGCCGGATACCGGTGTTGACACGGTTTTCCTGCCTGAGAACAAAATGGACAGACCCAAGAGCGGACCAATTGCCTTCGTCAGCCAGAGCGGTGCTTTCGCGGCAGCCATGCTCGACTGGGCGGCCATGGCGGACATAGGCATAGGCAAGATGGTCAGCTACGGCAACAAGCTCGACGTCGACGATGCGGACCTCATGGATTACTTTATCCACGACGATAGCATAAACGTCGTCACCTTCTACATCGAGGGCGTGAAGGACGGAAGGAAGTTCATGAAAGCCGCCAAGAGGATAACCAAGGTCAAGCCAGTCATAGCCCTCAAAAGCGGAAGAACCGAGTACGGAGCCAGGGCAGCTTCATCTCACACCGGTTCCCTTGCTGGAGCGGACACTATCTACGACGCAGTCTTCAAGCAGACGGGTGTAATCCGTGCTGAGGACTTCGAGCACATGTTCGACCTTGCGAAGGCCTTCGCGGCTCTGAAGGACAAACTTCCGAAGGGTGACAGGATAGGAATCATCACCGACGGCGGTGGAGCCGGAGTTATGGCGAGCGATGCCGTTGCCAAGTTCGGCCTTAGGATGGCCGAGCTGAGCGAGGAAACACTCAAGTTCCTCAAGGAGAACTTTCCGCCGCACGCCGTCGCTGGCAACCCGACCGACGTTGTCGGCGACACCGACGCCGAGAGGTATAGGATCGCTATAGAGGGCTTCGTCAATGACCCGAACGTCGATGCTATACTTGTCATCGTGCTCTTCCAGGTGCCGCTCCTCGAGGAGGAGAAGATAATTGACATCCTTGCGGGGTACCAGAAGAAGAGCGACAAGCCCATCGTTGCCGTTGCCATGGGTGGTAAGAAGACTGATTACTACGCTAGAATCCTCGAGGAGAAGGGAGTCCCGGTCTATCCAACCCCCGAGAGGGGAGTAAGGGCCTTGGCAGGCCTTGTCAAATATGCTGAACACCTGAGGAGGGGCGACTGAGCCCCTCATTCACTTTCCCGGTGGTGGTATCATGAAGGAGGAAGCCCTTAAAGTTATCGAAGAGGTTTTGAAGTCCGGGAGGACTGCACTCGTTGAATACGAGGCTAAACAGGTCCTCAAGGCCTACGGCCTTCCCGTTCCAGAGGAGAAGCTTGCCAAGACCCTCGACGAGGCACTCAAGTACGCTGAGGAGATTGGCTATCCAGTTGCCATGAAGCTGATGTCTCCGCAGATACTCCACAAGAGTGACGCGAAGGTCGTTCTCCTTAACATAAAGACCCCAGAGGAGCTCAAGGAGAAGTGGGAGCTCATCCACGAGAACGCAAGGAAGTACAGGCCAGATGCTGAGATACTCGGCGTCCTTATCGCTCCGATGCTCAAGCCCGGAAGGGAGATCATTATAGGCGTTACCGAGGACCCGCAGTTCGGCCACGCCATAATGTTTGGCCTTGGTGGAATCTTCGTCGAGGTTCTCAAGGACGTCACCTTCAGGCTGGTGCCGATTACCGAAAATGACGCCAGGAAGATGATCAGGGAAATCAAGAGCTACCCGATTCTTGCCGGAGCGCGCGGAGAAGAACCAGCCGACATCGATGCAATAGTTGACCTCCTCCTCAAGGTCAGCCAGCTCGTGGATGAGCTCAGGGACTACATCAAGGAAATGGACCTTAACCCCGTCTTCGTCTACGAGCAGGGCAAAGGTGCCGTGATAGTTGACGCCAGGATAATCCTGAAGTAATTTTCTTTTCTTCCATTTACTTCGCTCAGTCCTCAGTGTCGGGAGTGGCCCTTCTAAACAACAACTGCAGAGAGACACGCAAATGGGTCTTCTCTTCATCCCAAAAGATCGCTTTTCAGGTTGCCAAGTAGTCCAGTAGTGCACTGGCATCAATGGAGAGCTTCCTTCCGTAGTCTTCCAACCGCAGTGACTTTAAAGTCCTGAGCGTGAGCTTTCCATTCTCAAATCCGAGCTCGAACACCCTGCTGGCCAGCTCCCTGATGTCCTCTAGGGTGCTTTCAGTGAGCATATCCCTGTTGATAAATGTCACGTTTATCCTGTCCTCTGCCCCGAGAGAGGATGCAACAGTCATGCGGCACACTGTGGAGGCCGGGAGCTCTGATTTGATAGCTATCAGCTTTTCGAGACCCAGCGTCACGATTAGCTTTAAACCGGGTACCTCTTTCAGTGCTTTTTCATATTCCATGTGCCATACAGGAGTAGCTTTGAGGATACTGATCCTATTGATGACTTTTCCCGTCGAAAGGGATCCTCCAAACTTCACGACCGGCACATCTTTGGCCCAGCTCGTGTCAACTCCCATGGTAGCCAGGTGGGAAAGCAGAACGTGAAACTGGTCGAAGATGTCATTGATAACAACTTGTATTTTCCTCTCCCGCCCGATACGAATGGGAAGTGACACTGCAAGATGGAGAGGTATGAGAGGGGTGTACTCTACGACTATGAGTTCCCCCGGTTTGATGCTTTTAAAAGCTTCGAGTACATCATTAATAGCCCGTTCCACGGCCACATTAATCACCCCCTGCCGCGATGAGATACTCCCTGAGATCCCAAGGATCAACACGAACTTCGGCACCGTATTCATCGAAGTAAACTGACTTCACGATCCTCACGAGGAGCTTGCCGTTTTCAATCCTTGTTCTCAGAACACGGGTTGCAGTTTCCTCCACCTCACTCAGTACGGGCCTCGTGATTCTCTTTCTGTTTAGGAATACAACACCAATAGTGTTCTGGTGGCCGACCAGCGGCTTTATGAGGCCGGTGATAAACTCCTCCCTTTTCACGGGATCGCTTTCCAGCCGCTGCAAAAGCTCAGTAGCACCCACAACGAGGCGTATGGTAGAGTTACCTTCAGTTTTTTCACATATTTTCTGCAGGAGCTCTGTATACTGCCTCTTAAGAATCGAGATCTCATTTATCTCTTCTATCTTTTTGAAAACATTGCCGACATTTATCAATCCTCCCACCTTCACTACAAACACATCATCAATGAGGCTTGTATCTATGTCCTCAAGATCCAGCTTAGTTTTCATGACATGAAGCCCATCTAGGGTATCAACTATAAAAATAGGGACTGCCTTGAGCTTGGCATATCTTAGGATCATTTGAAGGATTAGGTGAACAGGATCCTCTGAGGTGTACTCCACGAGAACTAGCTCTCCGGGTCGAATCATGTCCGCATATTCAAAAAGTGTTTTCTCAAAATTCTTGCTCATAAGTGGTCCCCCCATAACATTATCATCATTACTACAAAGTTGGCAGCAGTTGTTAAAAAAAGTTTTGTAACTGCACAACTGGACCACAGAAAGTTAGAGGTTAAAAATCAATCAAAACCTTATATGTCCTCCTTTCTTGCAACATCCTGGACATAACCAAGTATGTCATGCAGTATGAAAAAGCTCACCGCGGCATCAACGACAGACCATATGTTGCCCGCTATCAGGAACAGCAACGCGAAGAAGAACTCTATTGCAGCGTAGATAAGGGCGATTTTTATGGCAGTCCGGTTCTCCCGCGTGAGGCCGTATGCGAGAGCCATGCTCAGCAGGCCGAAGGCCAGGTAAAATACTGAACCAAAGGAGTAAGCATAATACAGAAGCAGAAAGCCGTTAAGGAAAAGAAGATAGGTGGCGAGGGTTAACCTTTTCATGTAATCCCCAGGTAACCCTCAAATATCTCTACGTATTTAAACCCATCGTCCGGGAAGATTAGGACGTAGGTTTTCTCACCAAATTCGCTGGAGACTTTTTCGTACGCTTTGACCACTGCTCCAGAGCTGAGTCCTATCAAGAGACCGTCTCTGCGTGCCACGCTGAGGGCACCCTCAATGGCTTCGTTCCGGGTTATCTCCACGACCCTGTCTATGTCCACCTGGAAGTACCACTTGGGCTTTGTTTCAAGGCGCTTTATGCCGGGGATCTTCTCACCCTTCGCCGGGACGACGCCCACAACGGTTGTATCGTAGCGCTCCTTGAAGTACTTTGCCAGACCTGCTATGTGGCCCGAAGTACCTATGCCTGCTATCACAACGTCGGGCTTTTTACCTATGCTTTTCAGCTGCTCGTCTATCTCCCTGGCGGTAAAGCGGTAGTGGGCCTCGAAGTTGTCGTCGTTCTCGAACTGGTTGAGGTTAGCCGCTCCAGCCTTCTTTGCTTCTTCGACGACGTACTGAACCATAGTGGGGTCTATGGTCTCGAAGTTAGTCATGACAACATCCGCACCAAGTACTCTGAGCAGAACCTGGGTGGCCTTTGGTGTCGGCTTTGGCAGGTATGCCCTGAACTCTATTCCCAGAACGTTGCTGAGCGCCGCCAGAGAAATCCCGACGTTGCCGGAAGTTGCCTCAAAAAGCTTCCTCGTGCCGTTGATGTCCCCGCGCTCGATGGCCTTCATAAGCATGTTAAAAACGGCCCTGTCCTTAATGCTCCTGCTGAAGGGGTTAAAGAACTCTAACTTGGCAAAATACATCCCCCCTCTCGGTGGAAAGCCTAACAAGGGGGGTCGGCTTGTACTTTTCGAACAGCTCCAGTGTGTTGTTAAACACGTTCATTTGCCATCACCATAAAAGGCTCCGGCAAAGACCTTAAAAGCTTTCCTTAAACGAACAGTTATACACAAAATTGGGTACTAAATCGGTTTGTTCACCAGTACTCCTTTGATATAATTTGAACGTTGTATTATCAAACATGTTTCCATGTAATTTAACGTGGGTTTAATTTATATATTTCAAAGACGAAAGTGTTATATACAGCTTTGAGTAATTACATTTAACAGCCTTGTTGGGGAAGGGGCGAATGCGGAAGTTGATAATTGTCCAAGAGCACGTTAAAAAAGTCCATCCAGTTAGAGCTGACGTGGACTTGAAGTGGTTCATAGCCTACTATCAGCAAGCAGCTGAACTGACGTTTACGGAAGTAGTCCAAATCGACATGAGAATGAGAGAATAGACATAGATCCCAGAATTTTGTAGTCTGTACTCGGGGAGAGTATGGGAGCCAATGTGGATGGGACTGGGTAATAAGGTGGTAAATGGTGGAGTGTCATGAAGAACGACAAAAGATTTTGGCAGGATTTTTAATTTTTGTTTTCGCTGTTTCTTTGTTTATCATTCAAAAAGATGACTCGTCTCCTCCTAATGAGGGTGAAGGATTACATTTACAAAATAAGTCCAGCATCTCAATAAGTGTCAACGAAACAGGCGATAATAAGACACTTGTTCCGATAGCAACTGATGAAGTTAATTTTGAGGGAGAGACTACTGGTTTCATTCAATGTTTACCGGTAATCCAAGTTAAATCTCAGTACTACCAGAGCGGACTTGAGCATCTCGTGAACTTCACCCTCTTCCTTAACGGAACGCTGAAGGCGAACGTGACCTTAGAAGGTGTGGAAGGAAATTATTTCTGCGTTCCCGAGGGGGTAGTCGTATATTCATACTACCCGGGAGAACGGAGAAGCTCCGTGGCGCTGTTTGACTACAACTTAACCCTCATATGGAAGGAAAAATACCGGGCCTTCCCGGAAATGTACCACAATGGGAGCATAATCCTCGTGGATTCGTGCATTTACTTTGTGAACACCTCTGACGGGAACGTAAGCAGGAAGATATGCCCTGACGTCAGGGAACCATACATCTCACACATAAGGATTCTGGGTGAGACGGTGTACTATACAGTGGGCTACTATGACATTGATCTGTGGAAAACGAGGGCGCTGATATACCTCGTGAGGGCCGAGGAGGTGAAAAAGAGTGAAATCGCCACGATTGAAGGGCACCCCCTCGGTGTTAGACTGCTGATTGACGCCAACGATGAATATGTGGCGGTGGCTTACTACCTTCGGGACGAGCTCAGGAACGAGAAGAACGGCGTTTGCGTGTTCACAGCAGAGCGCTTAAGGAAAATCGCCTGTAAGGAATTTGAAAACGGCGAAAGGCCTGTGAACATCAAACTCGAAGAAAACATCGTGTACGTACAAACAACTAAGGGAGTGAAAGCGTATATGATACTCAGCTTGGGGTAATCTAATACGAAAAATGGGTTGGTAGCAAGGTGATGGACTGTGAACAAAAAGAAAAAGGCAATAATCCTGGGTTTCATCCTCCTGCTCCTGTTTTATTTCTCTCCCAAAGGCTTACTTATTCCCACAGACGCAGAGAGAGCAAATTTTGATAGCAGTGCTTCAGGATTTATACAATGTCCACCAGACCTTCAAGTGAAAGCGGAATACTATCAATACAGGCTCGATCACCTTGTGAACTTCACGCTTTCTTTTGGGGAGAATAAGAAAGCAAATATAACCCTCAGAGGATTTTTGGGGGAACACTTCTTTTGCATTCCCGAAGGGATTTTTGTTTATTCGTATTACCTTGGTGATCCCTCGGCAGGGATTAATGCGGCATTATTTGATTACAACCTACCCCTTAAATGGTGGCGGCACTTCTCCGGCTTTCCAGATCAGTACGTACGAAACAGTCTTGTGTTCGTGAGGTCTGACCCGTACGGCTCAAACTCTTGCATTTATTTCGTAAATCCTTCAACGGGGAGTACGGATAAAAAGTATTGCCTGGATGTCCCTAAAGCTCACATTTCACACGTTAAAATTGTTGATAACAGGGTATATGTTACGTTGGGGTACTACAGTGTTGGAACCCTCTCCGGAGAGACAAAAGCATTTCTGTATCTCATAGAAGGAGGCAATTTGAGGAGAAAAGAAGTTGCTACTATCGAAGGTCATCCCCTCGGAGTTAAATTGCCGTTGGATACCAACGGAAAATATGTAGCTGTCGCATACTACCTTCACGACGAAATTGGAAACGAAAAAAACGGGGTCTGTGTTTTCACTGCAGGCAGGCTGATTAAAATCGCGTGCACGGAATTTGAAGACGGTGAGAGACCACTAAAAGTCAAACTCGAAGGAAACATCGTTTACGTCCAGACAACAAAGGGGGTGAAAGCTTACAAGATACTCAGCCCGTGGTGACCAGTGGTGTGTCCGAGGATGCCCGTATAAGGAACTGCACCAGCATCCTCGATGTGGGCTTGAGAGAATCTCATGCGAGGAATGAGATGCTTCAAAGCACCCCTTCCCTCACGAGTTTCTCCCTTATCTTCTCGAACTCTCCAAGGGAGCCGCGCACCACCGGATACTTCGGCACGAATGGACAGGGCTCTTCAGGTTCTATGCTTATTTCGAACGTGCCTATCTCCTTTGCTATTTTGACTATCTCCTCCTTGTCGAGGCCGATGAGGGGCCTCAAAATAGGCAGATCACTCGCCTGACTTATTATCAGCAGGTTGTCGAGGGTCTGCGATGCCACTTGCCCGAGAGAGTCGCCCGTAACTATAGCCTTTGCTCCGATTTCATGCCCAACCCTGCAGGCCTTCCTCAGCATCGTGTATTTGCAGAAAAGACACGTCCACTTGGCCTTTCCAATCTCGACCAGCTTGGAAAAGATCGGCGCCTGTTCCTCGTAAGCATCAACGATTACGGGCTCGTTGAGCTTCCCGTACTTACTCAGAATCTCGCAGAGCTCCAGAACTTTTGACTCCTTCTTATCGCTCTGCTTGAAGTGGACCGGCGTTATCTCCATGCCCTTTCTGAGCATGAGGTATATCGCCACTGGAGAATCAATGCCCGAGCTGAGCAGTGCAACGGCCTTCATATCCAAGGGCAGGAAAAAAGGATATATGAAGTTTTCCGCAACTTAGAGTTCCAAACCCTTGAGCTGAAGGAGGCCGATGTAGATGAACCAGGCCAGTATCATGGCTGCACCTATAAGCTCGGGGATGGCAAGGCCCTTGAAAACGCGAGCTTTCACCATGTAGAGCATCACCACAAAAGTAACAACCGAAAGAATTGCCCAGAGCATCCCGACGGAAAGGCCAGAACGAGCGAGCTTGAGCCCTATGAGGACTATATCGGCTAGCGCCAAAACATAGAAGAGAATTGCTGAAGGAGTATGTAGGGGATATTCCTCAGGAAAGATGCCAACAAGGAAAAGCGAGACCATGGCGATGGGCATGAGATAAGAGAGACCGTTCTTGAAGGCTCCGAGCGAGGCTATGAAGCCCAAAACTGCAAACAGCATAAGAAAGCCGTTGAAGTAGTAGTTCACGGGATTCCGTACTGACCCCATGTCGCTGAGGGCGTTGTCGGTGAATGAAAACCAGGGGTTATGGTAAATGACAACGATCAGCCCAATAAGAAATACGAGTGGTAGGAGGAGGGAGATGTATGCCGGGAGTTTTGTCGACTCCATAACATCACCTCAACATGCCCTATTTTTCGGTTCTTCGCCGAAGACGGCCTTGTAGAGCTTTCTGAACTCCTCCCAGGAACCCCTTATCACTGGATGCCTTGGTATAAAGGGAATCTCGTCCTCAGGGAGAGTGGACAGCTCAAAGGTGCCTATCTCCTTTGCTATTTTGACGATTTCCTCCTTGTCCATGCCTATGAGCGGGCGGTAAATCGGCAGATCGCTCGCCTGGCTGACGATGTACATGTTCTCCAGGGTTTGAGAGGCTACCTGGCCGAGGGAGTCACCCATCACGATGCCCTTTGCCCCAAAGTCCCTCGCGATTCTATCGGCGTGGCGAACCATCATGAACTTGCAGAAGACGCAGGTGTAGTTCTCCTTTTTGAGCTCCTTGAGCTTCTGAAGAATTCTTTCGCGCTCTTTAGGTTTAACCACAATCAGCTCGCCCTTGCCGCCGTAGCCGTACTTCTTGAGCTGGTTCCATATCTTCCTGACCTTTTCGAGGGTCTTCTCGCCCATGTAGATGTGCACCGGGATTACCTCCACACCGCGCTTCATCATGAGGAAAGCGGCAACCGGTGAATCAATGCCGCCGCTGAGCAGAGCCACGACCTTGCCCTGAGTGCCGATGGGAAGGCCACCCCAGGCTTTGACCTTGTCCACGAAGATGTAGGCCTTGCCCTCCATCAGCTCAACGCCAACTTCTATGTCATACTCGTGGAGATTCACCTCGCTCTCTTCGTTCTCGAGGATGTACTCGCCGACCTTCGCCTGGATCTCCGGACTCTTCAGAGGGAACTCCTTGGTTATGCGCCTCGCGGTTACCCTAAAGCGAGGTTTTTCTAATCCAAGTCCCCTCTTCTTTCTGCGGAACAGCTTGCGGGCCGTCCTGTTGATCTTCTCCATTTCTGCGTCGATCTCCATCGCCGGGGAAAGCGAGACTATGCCGAAGACCCGCTTAAGAACCTCAACGGCCTCTTCAGCCCTGTTTGTCTTTACAAGAACCCTCCCGTGCTTTGCTTCTACCTTCTTGAACTCTACTTCCTCACTCACCAGGGCCTCACGGATGTTGTTCATGAGGATGTTCTCGAACCATCTCCTCGTCTGCCTCGACTTCGTGCCTATCTCACCGTAGCGGACTATAACGACGTTGAACATGAATATCACCCCACCATATGCGGGAACTTGATCACAATCTCGACGTACTTTTGAATGACGACATAGAGGACGATCGAGATGAGATATGAGGAAAGGAGTATCAGCTCGTTCATCTCGAAAATGTGGGCCGCTATCTCCTTCGCCCTCGGCGTGGCGTCAACTATGGCGCCCATGTACTTCCTCTTGAGCCAGTGGTTTATCTGAATGGCCAGAACGAGGAGCAGAACCCCAGTTAACCCCCACATCTTTCCAAGAGCAAGCATCAGGAATAGCGTCGAAGCCACTATTATCCAGCCGCCGATGACACCGAGGAGTATGACGAACTCTATCATCCTTTCACCAAAAGGAATTGAGGGAGGGAGAATAAAAACGTTTAGATGAAGCGAGTGACCTGTTCGAGGGTCTTCCTCCGCTTCCGTGGTGCTGCTTTTTCCAGCGGATAGCCAACAGGTATGACGCCGACGAGATAGTAGTTCTCATCGAGGCCAGCCAGCGTTCTGACCTGTTCCTCGATGCCCCTGAAGTTCGTAACACCTACGTAAACAGTACCGAGGCCTAACTCAACTGCTTTGAGCATTAAATTCTGTATCGCCATTGCCGCGCTCTCCACGCTCCAGAGAAGCTCGGGCTCATCGAACTCTTCACCTTTAAGGAAGCGGACACGTTTGTCGATGAAAACTGCTATGTAAACCGGCGCCCTGTACATTCCCCCCTCGTACATCTTCTTTCTAAGCTTCTCTATCTTCTCTTCCGAGAGATTCACCGCCCGATAGTACTCCTCCATCCCGCGTGCTATCAGGTGGTAAATCCTCTCCCGTGCTTCCTCACTCCTGAAAACAACGAAAAGCCAGTTCTCGAGGCTGCTGGCGGTAGGTGCCCTCACTGCCGCTTCGATGAGCGCCTTGATGGCATCCTCCGGAACATCCCTCCCCTCAAAATACCTCACAGAAGTCCTCTTGAGTATTGCCTCGCCGAGCTCCACAGTATCACCCGGTGAAACGTTAGTGGGAAGGTTAATCAGTCTTTCCAAAACCAAAGGTTTAAGAGAGCCCTTGAGTAATCCCCCCTAAGGTGAAAGCATGTACGGATGGAGAGGCAGGCTCGGTCTTATCGTTCCCTCTTCGAACACCACGATGGAGATGGAGCTTCACTCGGCCATCCCCGAGGGGGTCTCGCTGCACACCGCGAGGGTTCCGCTCAGGAACGTCACCGAGGAAGAGCTCATCAAGATGAACGCTTTAGCGGTGGAGAGCGCCAAGCTCCTCCGCGATGCAGGGGTTGAGCTGATTCTCTACGGCTGCACGAGCGGTTCATTCATTGGCGGCAAGGACTTCGAGAAGGAGCTCGAGGCAAAGATAGAGAACGAAGTAAACGTTCCGGTGGTGAGCACGAGCACGGCCGTCGTCGAGGCCCTGAAGATGCTCGACGCCCAGTCGATACTCGTGATAACTCCTTACACCGACGAGATAAACGAACGCGAGAAGGAGTTCCTCGAGGCCAACGACTTCGAGGTTCTCGACATCAGGGGTCTCGGCATAGAGGACAACACCAAGATAGGGAAGCTCGAGCCCTACGAGGCCTACCGCTTAGCTAAGGCCACCTTCGTGGACGAGGCTGATGCAATCTTCATAAGCTGCACCAACCTGAGAACGTTCGAGATCATCGAGCCTCTGGAGGAAGACCTTGGTGTCCCAGTAGTCACCAGCAACCAGGCTTCTCTCTGGCTGGCACTCAGAGAGATGGACGTCATGGAGAAGATTCCCTGGCTTGGAAGACTCTTCACGCAGTTTTGATTCACCCTACGTTGTTACCTCTGGTTCTAATTTTATTCTCAATAGTTAAAAGTTTAAAAAAATACAAAAGTCAACTAAGACGCCTAATTATAACCCCATACATATAGAACATAGACGAGCTGTCAATAGTGTACTCAATATCGATGTTCTCCCGTTGAAGGTTAGACCTCACATCATTCAAAATTTTCTCTAGTTCTGAGATTGTATAGGCTTTTGACACATGTTTCTCTCCGCTAAATGCATCAGTACAGATGGCAATGTGTCTCTGGCCTCCAATATCTACAAATTCAATTATGTCTCCTGCTGCACGGTACATCCTTGCTCTTTCCAAATCTATAAGTTCATCCTTTTTGTAAACCGTAAAGAATAAGCCACCACCAGGGAGAACTGCATGCTTTAGTATATCGATTAGGAATTCTCGTTCTTTACACTTCCAATTGCTACCACTAAGCGAACACTGCCATCCAACTAAATTTGAAACAGCCAAAACTATGTGGAAGTCCAAGGATTTTTTAAGTGCATGTCGGATAGAATGAAGATGTCCGCTTTCATCTATGCCTACAAAAGCATTACGTATAAACACTCTAACACGCTCATCTTCAAATCGCTTCTGAACCTCATTATGGATGTCCTTATTTTGTTCTATTCCAACAATTTTCTTTATAGTGTACCTGAGATCACTATTTAGTAGTAACGCTATAACTCTACCAGGCCCAGTACCAATCTCAAGAACATGTAAAGGAGTGCCCCCATGTAACCCCATAGCGATTTCCCTACATGCCTTAAGAATTGCTTGATTTTCCTCTGCCATGATGCGATACCAAATCTTCTTTGCAGTTAGCTCAGTTTTCCAAATGTCCCGGTTACTTCCAACTTTCTCTTCTGCGCTTTGGAGGCATTTTAGACACCTATTTCCATAAATATCGTCTATGGAAATCAATTGGAGAGAGTTTAATATGCCTTGTATTTTGGACCTATCTTCGGTCCGTATTTTCTTAGATCTTTCTTTTATCAGCGAATAATTGAGCAGATAATGAACAAAAAGGTCTAAAATTGTTAAATGTTATATACCCTCCCATAGGGGTATTATTTTCATCTAGATCCAAGTACATTGTGAATACATTTCCTTTCTCAGTTATTATTACCCCAAAATCTTGAGGTCGAGCAGGAGTAGGCCTTTCATTAGCATTTAATTTCAATACTAGTACAGAGATATTACCTTGAACTTGAGAAGAAAGAGCTTCACTAAGAACTCCATTGCTACCGGGACTATAGAGAAAAATTCTTTCAAAAAAGACTTTGGGATCGATTTTTTTAAGAAGATCATTAACGTCGATTTCTTTAAATGAAGGATGAGTTACATGTTCAAGAGCACGCCTAATTGTCTTTTCCACGATTTCTTGTGCATTCTTAGCATAAGTAGGTTGGCTTAATTCCTTAATTCTTTCAAATTGTCGCTTTTGATATATTTGCATTTCGGGATTTAGCCAGAATTTTGGATCAATTCTACTAGTAGCTCTAATAAAAATAACTTTGTCCTCATCTTGAGTAAGAAGATCTGTCCAGAATTGATAGAACTCTTCAACTGTCAATGTGACTCGAGAATTGTTTAAAAGATCGGAGAGGTATTTTTCTTGGATAAATGATCTTAGATTGGAAGGAAGGGTTTTGATTCGTCCCCGAAATATTCTCAAATCGTCACTAATAGAGTTTAGTTTTTCTATATCCTCCACAACCTGATTCAAGGCTTTTTTAATATCGCTAGGTTCTAAATCCTCTAAAGGTTGAGATATATAGATCCCATAAGCTTTTAACCAATTTATTACTGCTGTTAAAAGATGTTTAAACTTCTCTCTTTGGTGATAGGCTTCAAGCACTCTGTCAATTATCATTGCTACAGTCAAAATAGCTCCCACAGCACCGATAATGCCTAGGATCAATTCCAGTTGCATACTTCCCACCCCTATAGATGTAAGTACAGATACTAGTTAGAATATAATGCTCACAATAACTATTAAGTTTTTCTACCAACATGAAATTTGTTGTGGTTTTAAAAACTTAGTTGTAGTTAACGACAGACAATGGACTCGGCTCGCTGTTCTAGCTCCGAAACTCTTTTAAGAATCCGTGCACATTTTCTAAATGTTAGTCACTGAGGGTGATACATATGGAGCTCCTCCACAAGGCTAGGGAACTTTCGATATACACCGCGTACAACACGAACGTCGACGCGATAGTCTTTCTCAAGGGAGAGACAGTCCAGAAACTGATAGACGAATTTGGCGCAGCAGCCGTGAGGAGAAGGATGGAGGAGTACCCAAGGGAGATAAACGAGCCCATAGACTTCGTTGCGAGACTGGTTCATGCGCTTAAAACGGGCAAGCCGATGGCTGTGCCTTTGGTTAATGAGGAGCTCCACGAGTGGTTTGATTCCCACTTCAAATACGACGTCGAGAGGATGGGAGGTCAGGCGGGCATAATAGCGAACCTCCTGGCGAACCTCGACTTCAGGCGCGTTATAGTTTACACCCCCCATCTGGCCAAAAAGCAGGCCAAGATGTTTGTTGATAAACCCAATCTCTTCTATCCCGTTGTCGAAGACGGAAAGCTGACCTTCAAGCACCCGCGCGAGGCCTACCGCGAGGGCGACCCGATAAAGGTCAACAGGATATTCGAGTTCCGCGCAGGGACTACCTTCAAGCTCGGAAGCGAAACGATAACGGTTCCTTTCTCAGGCAGGTTTATCGTTTCGGCCAGATTCGAAAGCATAAAGATCCATACTGAATCCGAGCTGAGACCTTTCCTTCCCGAGATAGGGAACGAGGTTGATGGGGCAATCCTTTCGGGCTACCAGGGGATAAAGCTCCGCTATTCCGACGGGAAGGATGCGAACTACTACCTCAAGAAGGCCAAAGATGATATCATACTCCTCAAGAGGAAGAAGGACGTCAAGGTCCACTTGGAGTTTGCTTCAATCCAGAACCGCGAGCTGAGGAAGAAAGTCATCTACAACCTCTTCCCACTCGTCGACAGCGTAGGTATGGACGAGTCAGAGATAGCCCACATCCTGAACGCTCTGGGATACTCAAAACTCTCGGACAGGATATTCACCTACAACCGCATCGAGGACACCGTTTTGGGCGGAAAGATACTCATTGACGAGATGAACCTCGAGGTCCTCCAGATTCATACGATCTATTACATCATGTACGTTACCCATGCTGACAATCCCTTGAGCGAGGATGAGCTCATGCAGAGTCTCGAGCTGGCCACGACTTTAGCGGCAGCGAGGGCTTCTCTGGGGAACATCAAATCGCCCGAGGACTTCAAGGTTGGCCTCAAAGTTCCCTACAACGAGCGCGGTGAATACGTCAAGCTCCGCTTCGAAGAAGCCAAGAGGAAGCTGAGGACAAGGGAGTACAAGGTCGTCATAATCCCGACAAGGCTCGTCAAGAACCCGGTTTCAACGGTTGGCCTTGGGGACACGATTTCAGCCGGAGCCTTCACGAGCTACCTTGCCCTGCTGAAAGAGAAAGGAGAACTCTGAAGTATTTTAGACCTTGTTCCATTTTGGTACTGTAAGGTGTACCAAAACCTTATAAGATTTGGTACAGTATACCATACCATGAATTCGGAAGACGTCAAGCGCTATATCAGGCTATTCCACGAGAGAGAACTGCCCGAGGTGAAAGGAAGGGAGCTAAAACCGCGGTTGTATCCCGGCAAAGCGAGTGCAATAATTGGGCCAAGGCGCTCTGGAAAGACGTATCTCCTCTACTCCATTATTGGAGCGGATCGAGAAAGGTATGTTTATCTCAACTTCGAAAACCCCCTTCTCTTTGGCATAACTGGAAGAGATTTCCCACAGATCGTTGATTCGTACTTTGACCTCTATCCAGAAAACATTAAGAGCGAAATCTTCTTTCTCTTAGACGAGATTCAGAACGTTCTGGACTGGGAAATAGGTGTTAGATACCTCCTTGACGAAGGGTTCAAGGTATCTGTTACCGGTTCGTCCTCCAAGCTCCTGTCAAGAGAGGTGGCTACCCAGCTTCGGGGCCGAGCGGTTTCCTACATCCTGCTCCCCCTGTCATTTAGGGAATTTCTGGAGTTCAAAGGAGTAAAGTTCAGTAAGTCCGACCTCTACGGGAGAAAGATTCACAAGGTCAAAAAACTCCTCCTTGAGTACCTTCGATTTGGTGCCTTCCCTGAGGTCGCACTCCTCGATGATAGGGTGAGAATCCTCGAGGAGTATCTGTCCGTTATGATAACCAAAGACATTATCGAGCGGCACGGCATAAGGAATGTTGCCCTTGTGGAAAGCATTGTCAAGCTCCTCCTCGCGAGCTACTCCAAGTACACCTCCTACAGCTCGATTCACAGGTTCTTGAGATCCGAGTTTGGTGTCTCCAAGACTACGGTTTTTGAGTATCTAAAAGCGCTTGAAGATTCTTTCTTTGTCTTCTTCCTGCCTAGATATACCCGCTCCGAAAAAGAGTCCCAAAGGGCTCCGAAAAAAGTCTACCTTGTGGACACTGGACTGGCCCTCTTCTCGAGAAAGGATACTGCAAGGGACATGGAAAACGTGGTTTTTTTGGAACTCTTAAGAAGAAAGCACTACCAGAACCCTCTGCTTAACGTTTACTACTATGGTGGCTCTGGAGAGAAAGAAGTTGATTTCCTCGTAACCAAATCGGGGAGAGTTACTGAGCTGATTCAGGTAACACAGACTCTCTCGGAAAGCTTTGAAAGAGAAGTGAACGCTATAGTAAAGGCAGGAAAAACTTTCCGGTGCAGAAACCTCACCATAGTAACCCTGGAAGAAGAAGACACGATCAACAGAGACGGATTCAGGATCAAAGTCGTGCCGCTCTGGAAATTTCTTTTGAACTTCTAAGCCTATGGCCCTACCTGACCCTCCATCAGCCCCTCTATCAGCCTCGCCTTTTCCTGTGCCTTTCTGAGGTGCTCCACTGTAACTTTCGTGTAAATCTGGGTCGTTGACAGGTTTGAGTGGCCGAGCAGTTCCTGAATAGCCCTTATATCAACGCCGTTTTCGAGCATGTGGGTGGCAAAGCTGTGGCGGAGCATATGGGGTGTAACCCGAATTCTAGCCCTGTCGCCGTATTTTTTAAGGAGGTACCAGACAGTCTTCGGAGAGAGCTTATCCTTCCTCTCCCGCCTGTCTTCCACAATAAGGTACTCGCTGTCGTCATCTCTTGTTTCAAGGTAGGCCTCAATCTCCTCCAGCAGAAAGGCAGGAATCGGTACAACGCGATCCTTGGCACCCTTTCCGCCGCGAACGATTATAAGGGAGCGTTCGAAGTCGACGTCGGACTTTTTCAAGTTGCATAGCTCGCTGACGCGAAGACCTGCGCCGTAGAGGAGGAGAAAAATGAGTCTGTCGCGCTTCCTCGTCGGCGGGATAACGGAGAGAAGTTTCCTGACCTCCTCCCTCGTCAGGCTCTTGGGGAGGCTCTTGGGCACCTTTGGCGGCTTGAGCTTTTCAGCCTCTTCGTCATAGCCCTCGAAGCGGAAGTAGGAGCGCAGGGCCTGGACTACGAGGTTCAGGCTTTTGTTGGAGTAGCCTTCGCGCCTGAGCTTTGCAAGAAAACGAAGGGCGGAGCGGGCTTTAAGCTCCCCGCCCCATTCCAGATAGCGCCTCACGTAGTAGGAGTACATCCTAATGGTGTTCGGGCTCTTGCCCTCCAGATCAAGGTAGGTCTCGTACTCCTCAATTATCTCGTTGAGGGCTTCCATTTCACAGCCCCTTCAGGAGGCCTTCGATGTCGTCGGGCTTTATTTCTGCGTCAGCGACAACTTCCGGCTCTTTGGGGGGTTCAGGCGGTTTTGGCGGCTCCTTCTTCGGCGGCTCCGGTGGCTTTGGAGGTTCCTCCCTTATGATAAGGCTGAGGTAGACCGTCTTGAGGAGCTCATCGACGAGTCCCTTGTCCTCGGCGAAGATGTAGCCCTGGCCGACTATGACTTTACCCGCCAGTCCGAGCTTCTCAACGGCATTGCCTATGTATGCCTCATCCGGAACCGGCTCGGCCGGGAAGAGGGACTTCCAGGCCTCCTCGATGCGGTAGATGTTCTTGGTGTTCTCGAGAAGAGCTTTAAGCCCTTCGTTCTCCTCCCTCAGTCTGTCGTTCTCAGCCTTGAGTTCCTCGCAGGCGCTAGTGATCTTTTCGTGCTCCTCGCGGAGCCTCCGGTACTCCTCGGCAAGACCATCGTAGCGGCCTTTGAGATCAAGGAGCTGGTTCCTCAGAGCCATGTACTCAGGGAGTATCTGCAGGCTCTTCAAACCAGCCCTGACGAGGGTGTTCTTGAGTTCCTTCCTGACGAGCTCGACATCTACGTGCTCGAGATCGTGGCCGAGGGGGAGCTTCATCCTCTCGACGTGGCCGACCATCTCGCTCAGCTCATTGAAAAGCCTCTCGGCAAGGTCCCTTCCAACGCGGTCGGCGTCAGTGGCTATGATAAGCAGGTCGGCCCCAGCTGCGGCGCTCTTTGCAATCTCAACGTTGGTCGTCGGGATTATGGCGGAAATCGTTATGTTGTACTCACTTCCCAAAGCCAGACCTTGAAGAGCTTTACTTACCACTTCAACGTCGCTCGCACCTTCAACCAAAATTCTAACATCGACTATGGCCATTCCCATCACCTCGCGGGGTCGTTACCCCTTTGAAAATAGGGTGGGGTCTTTAAAAATCCTCCCTCAGCTCAACCTCAAGGCTCGGCCTTTCGAGGATCACCCTGCCGTCTGGAAGAAGTGAAATGCTCAGCGCGTGGATTTCAACGCCGGCGTTCTTGGCTTCACTCAGAAGGCGTGCTATCCTAGGGTCGCCCTTCTCATATGGCCTGAACTTCTCAACACCCGGCATCGCGCCAATGAAGAAAATCATTGCCTTCCTCCCGGCCTTTTGGAGCTCTATCAGCTCTTTTATGTGCTTCTGCCCCCTCAGGGTAGGACAGTCCGGATACATAGCATATTCTCCCCTCTTCCCACCTCTCAGAACCGCGCTCTTCATCTCAGCGTAAATCTCTCCGCCTGGACACTCAAAGAGGTAATCCAAGCGGGACTTCCCAACGGTTACCTCCTTCTTCTTTATCCTGCAGTCTTTAAGCCATGGAACCAAGCCAAGCTCCACCGCCTTCTCAAAGGCTTTGGCCTGAGTCCTCGTGTCTATAACCGCACCCTTCCCGTGAAGGTCTTCAAAGGCAACCAGAACAAAGTCTGTCTTTCCCCCACTCTTGGGAACGCAGAAGGCCTTCCTCCCAGGAATCATGAACTCTTCCAAGCGGCCGGTGTTTGTAACTAGGGCTTTTCTCTTTTCCCCGTCAACCTCGACCAGTGCCACGAAGCGGTTGAGCCTTTTGATGAATGTACATGGTACAACATTAAGCCTGAGGAGTATTCTGGCCATATTTATATTTTGGTTTTCAAAACTTTTAAATTGATGTATGCATACTCTTTCATAGGTGTTAGAGATGGAAATTGAGTACATCGATCTAATCAAACAATGGCGAAATATTTACAGGTCTGAGGTTAAAGAAAAGCCCTCTCAACTTCAGAGAAATGAGCTGACGCCACAGAATTACTTCCAAGTTAGAAGACCTTTTTTTGCAAAGCTTTTTCCAGAGGATCCAGAATACGTAAGAACTTTCAGGATGATTTCTTATGGTATGATGGAATATAGTCCATCTCTAAGAAGTCTCATTTTGAGGGGTGCGGGATTAAAGCTCGCTAAAAGACTTGTAGAAAGTGGGGAAGTCAAAAGTCTAGATGACCTACCTAAAGTGTTCTTAAATCAGAAGATAGGGCTTCTTGATATCTTGGAAGAGTCTTTTAATAGGATAAAGCTAAATATCTATGAGTGTATGAGTTGTTACCATGCTGTCCCTATAGGGAGAACTTTATGCGATTTTGAAGCAGGCCTGATCCAAGGTATCATAGAAGAGCTAGTAGGCAGAAACATTACAAGAGAGATATACTGTCAGGGACTTGGCTACTCTTTCTGTGGCTTTGAGGTAGTATTTGAGTGATGGTTATGGGAGTTATAGTTGTACAATCATCAGGAAGGTGTGATGCAACCTGTGCAAACTGCATTTGGAGAGAGAGGTTAAGTGGAGTAATGCTCCCTGGGGATGTTCTCCCTAGAATAGCCTCTCTTTTAGATGGGTTCAAATTCGATGAAGGAATATTGATGTGCCCTAACCCATTTCTTCATCCAAAAATAAGGATTATCTACGATGAGCTGAGAGACATATCAAAAAGGGTGACCGTTTTTATACCCTTAACTGCCAGTCTTTCCAACCTCAGAGTAGATGTACTTGCCGATATGGACATGGTTTCTATAATTGTCCCTCCCACGATAGATATTAAAAGAGGGGATACTCTCATTAGAGCCCTTGAATCAAGAGGTATTGATCACATTGAGGCTTATTTGGTGTTTAACTCGAGCTCGGATCCAGGGGAAATCCTTAGGAAAATCGGGGAATGCATGAAGCGAGGATTAAGAATAACCGTTGGACCATCCCTTTTCAGCCCTCCATCCGGAGATATGTTCATTGAATCAATAAGCGCTAGAAAAGATGTCGAACTTGGCCTGCATTATGGAAGGAAATATCTTTATTCTGCTATGAAAGTGTTCCTAAATGATTATCCCATTACTCTGCTTATGTCCCCTATGGATCCATGCAGGCATCTTTATGTTAATCCATATGGCATTATATCAAAGTGTCCAAACTCAAATTTTTCAGTAAGCTACCGAGAGATGACTAGAGAAGTGCTTCGGAAGATATTCTTTTCCCCATGTCCCGACAATAAGAATCCGAATTTTGTACCAAAAGTTGAAATATCCTTTGTTACGCCATCAGGCATAAAAATTCCTGGAGATATTATGGAACTCCTTGAACTTATTTCTCAGACCAGATCATTTAGGGCGGCATGTAAGATTATGGGGGTTTCCCCATCAACATACTGGGAAAGGATCAGGGATATTGAGGAAAAACTCGGGAGAAGATTGATTGTCTCCGTTAAGGGAGGTCGAAAAAAAGGAATAACTGTACTTACTGGAGTTGCCTTGGATCTCCTGAAAGAATACCAACGGATCCGAGAGAGAGTTTTACTGTCTCTAAATGAAAGGTCCTAATACGGTAAATCGAATAATTTCTTGCGTTTTTATACGGATCGCCGAACACGATTCCATCTTAAAATCTTTTTGTTTACATTATACGAGGTGATCAACAATGCCAACTTTTTCCGGTTCCAACATGGAGAAGCTTACAATTTACATAAATCCAGAGAAATGCACGGGGTGCAGGGCCTGCGAAATTGCCTGTGCAGTTGAACATTCAATGAGCAAAAACCTCTTCGGTGCAATTTTTGAAAAACCAACCCCAAAACCCCGACTCCAAGTTGTTGTCGCCGACTTCTTTAATGTTCCAATGAGATGCCAGCACTGTGAGGACGCTCCCTGTATGGAGGCCTGCCCGACAGGAGCTATCTCCAGAACCAAAGAAGGCTTTGTTGTCCTTAACGCCAACAAGTGCATAGGCTGTCTCATGTGTGTGATGGCCTGTCCATTTGGCCATCCCAAGTTCGAGCCCGAATACAAGGCTGTGATAAAGTGCGACAGTTGTGTGGATAGGGTCAGAGAAGGCAAAGAGCCAGCATGTGTTGAGGCCTGTCCAACTAGAGCCCTGAAGTTCGGGACTCTCGGCGAAATACTGGAAGAGGTTAGAAAGGAGAAGGCAGAGAGTCTCATATCTGGGCTGAAATCGCAGGGAATGGTCTACATGAAGCCCGTCTCCGAGTCAAAGAAGAAAGAGGATCTTGTTAGACCTATGGATCTGTATCTTGCCTATTCAAATGTGGTGTGGTATTGAGGTGGTGAAAATGGCCGGAAAGAAGGTTCCCTCAAAGCAAGTCTCCATAACTCCGGGTGTTGGAAAGCTTATTGAGAAAGCCGAGGACGATAGAGTCAAGACTGCCTGGCACAGATTTTTGGAGCAGCAGCCTCAGTGTGGGTTTGGTCTCCTAGGTGTCTGCTGTAAGAACTGTACAATGGGGCCATGTAGAATCGATCCGTTTGGAGTTGGCCCAACTAAGGGAGTTTGTGGTGCAGATGCAGACACAATAGTGGCAAGGAACATTGTAAGAATGATAGCCGCTGGTGCTGCTGGTCACAGTGATCATTCAAGAGATGTGGTTCATGTGTTCAAGGGTGTTGCCGAGGGGAAGTTCAGGGATTACAAACTAACAGATGTTGAAAAGCTCAAAGAGCTGGCTAAGATTCTGGGTGTCGAAACAGAGGGCAAGAGTGAAAATGAAATTGCATTGGAAGTCGCCCACATTCTTGAGATGGAGTTCGGAAAACAAGATGAGGAGCCAGTAAGATTACTTGCAGCAACAGCACCAAAGAAGAGGATTAAGATCTGGGAGAAGCTAGGAGTCTTACCAAGAGCAATCGATAGAGAAATCTGTTTGAGCATGCACAGAACCCACATAGGCTGTGATGCAGACCCTGCAAGCCTTCTACTGCATGGTGTGAGGACTGCCTTGGCAGATGGCTGGTGCGGCTCAATGATGGCCACCTATCTGAGCGACATTCTCTTCGGAACACCGAAGCCGATAAAGTCGCTGGCGAACCTGGGAGTCTTGAAGGAAGACATGGTTAACATAATTGTTCACGGCCACAACCCGATTCTCTCTATGAAAATAGCAGAGGTTGCCCAGAGTGAAGAGATGCAGAAGCTGGCAGAGCAGTACGGAGCAAAGGGAATTAACGTTGCTGGAATGTGCTGTACCGGAAACGAAGTTCTCTCAAGAATGGGAGTCCAGGTCGCTGGAAACTTCCTGATGCAAGAGCTGGCGATTATAACTGGTGCAGTTGAGGCCGTGATAGTCGACTACCAGTGCCTAATGCCCTCATTAGTTGATGTCGCTTCGTGTTACCACACTAAGATAATAACTACTGAGCCAAAGGCTCGCATTCCGGGAGCAATACACGTCGAATTTGACCCGGAGAAAGCGGACGAGATCGCCAAAGAGATCATCAAGATTGCAATTGAGAACTATAAGAACAGAGTTCCGGCAAAGGTCTACATTCCAGAGCACAAGATGGAATTGGTTGCTGGATTTAGCGTTGAGGCAATACTTGAAGCCCTTGGTGGAACATTGGAGCCCCTCATAAAAGCCCTCAAGGACGGAACAATAAAGGGAATCGTCGGAATCGTTGGATGTAACAATCCAAGGGTCAAGCAGAACTACGGTCACGTCACCTTGGCCAAGGAGCTCATCAAGAGGGACATCCTGGTTGTTGGAACTGGTTGCTGGGGAATTGCTGCAGCAATGCATGGATTACTGACCCCCGAAGCAGCTGAAATGGCCGGTCCAGGGCTGAAGGCAGTATGCGAAGCGCTTGGAATTCCACCATGCCTGCACATGGGAAGCTGTGTTGACTGTTCAAGAATCCTGCTGGTCTTGAGTGCCCTCGCCAATGCTCTGAATGTTGACATTTCAGACTTGCCAGTTGCTGGCTCTGCTCCAGAATGGATGAGTGAGAAGGCAGTGGCAATAGGAACCTACTTCGTTGCAAGCGGCGTCTTCACACACTTGGGAGTTATCCCACCAGTCCTTGGAAGCCAGAAGGTTACCAAACTCCTCACAGATGACATCGAGGATCTCCTTGGAGGAAAGTTCTACGTTGAGACAGATCCAGTGAAAGCAGCAGAAACAATATACAACGTGATAATTGAGAAGAGGAAGAAACTTGGATGGCCCGTCTGATAGTTTCTATTATTTTAACTTTGAATTTTGTACATTAAACGTACAAACATTGCCGGAGGTGCCAACAATGAAAATACTAGTAGCTGGAAAAGGAGGGGTTGGCAAGACAACAACAACAGCATTACTCGCCCATATAATCGCCGACAAAGGCTACAATGTACTGACCCTTGATACAGACTCCGTTCCAAACCTTGCTCAAAGCCTTGGTGTCCCATATGATGAGGCATTAGATATCGTTCCACTCTCGCGGAACGAGGAGCTTGCCCAAGAGAGAACGGGAGCAAAACCTGGTTCCGGTTGGGGGGTACTGTTCTCCCTCACACCGAAAGTTGACGACTTAGTGGACATGTACGGAATAAGGATAAAACCAAATCTAAGTCTCGTCGTGGTCGGGAGTACAGAGCAGCCAAAGGAAGGTTGTCTGTGCCCGTCGATAGCACTCGCCAAAGCATTCCTGAATCATGTCCTTCTAAGAGAAAAGGACATTGTAATAGTTGATAGTGAAGCCGGTGCAGAGGTGTTCGGTAGAGGTCTAGCGGAAAAATTCGATGTTATGCTTTGTGTTGCGGAACCAACACTTAAATCGCTCACCATAGCCAAGAAACTTCTCAAAATGGGTGAGGAACTCAACATTTCGAACTTAATGCTCATAATTAACAAAGTACACGATTCCATGGAAGCCGCTAAGCTTTACTCACGTGTTTTCTCTGACTATCTAGTTCCCTATCACCTGGTGCATTTTGACACGTCCGTAATTAAAGCTGACAATGAAGGTCTGGGTGTCGATTCCATACCAATGGATTCTAGGATTTACCGTGATGTTGAATCTCTTGCAAATAAACTTCTGAGCATGAAAAAACGCTCAAAGGTGGTATGAATGTGTGAGTCAAAAGCCGTTGTTGTGGAAAATGGAAAGGAAGAAATCATAATGGAGGACGTGGCGTTTTTGTATTTTAAGGAAGGAAAGCCAGTGATAAGAGACATTCTCGGTAGGGAGATGCTACTCGAAGACTATGAACTGGACAGCATTGATTTTCTGAGGCACATCATGAGGTTTAAACTCAGGGGGTGATTCTATGGAGGTAATTTTTCTTTTTATTGTCATTATTCTGTCAGTTGCATCTTTCATTGGGGTCTTTTCGAGGAGCGCAATTTTAACGAAGTTAGTAAATGCCCTCTCCGCTCTCGGCTCATTGACAATAGCCTATGCTGGGATTATGGGTCTCAAAGAGAGCGTTGAATTAAACATCACTCTGTTACATCTGAAATCGGATTCCATTATCAATGCGTTCTCAACTCTAACACTCAAAGTCGACCCCCTGTCAGGCTTTTTCATGATAATACTCGGAATTCTGGGCTTCTGTACATCGGTTTATGGTATTGCATACTTAGACATGTATAAAGGAGACAAGAGACTATATGCCTTCAACTATCCCCTCTTCCTGCTCTTCATGTTCCTTGTTCTCGTCTCATGGAATCTCCTGTGGTTTGTTGTGTTTTGGGAACTGATGACTCTCTTCTCCCAGTTCCTGGTAGCGTTTGAAAGGAACGAGAAGACTCTCATTGCGACCCTCAAGTACTTCTGCATGACTAAAGCCGCAGCAGACTTTATGCTGATAGCCATAGTATTAGTACTCATAACAATCTCTGGCGGAGGTGATTACGATATCCTCTCGTCCCAGCTCGTAAACTATTTCCGCTCTCATCCTCTGGAGATGTATCTTGTAAGTGCTGGATTCATGATCGGACTTGGTGTCAAGGCCGCCCTTGTGCCGTTCCACGTATGGCTTCCAGACGCATACGTGGAGGCACCAAGTAACGTCTCGTCATTGCTCAGTGGGGCCATGGAAAAAATGCCAGTGTATATGATGTTCCGCTTTTTCCTGAGTTTCACCCCACTAACCCCTAATATTGGTCTACTCATAGCACTGTTCGGAACATTAACCCTGTTTTTTGGCACGATGTACGCACTAAAGCAAACAGACTCAAAGCGCCTACTGTCCTACCATAGTGTCGGCCAGATAGGTTACGTTGTCTTTGCCCTTGGGGCAGGGATATATCTCCTCTCCAAGGGGTACACCACATTCGGAGCTCTTGCCCTTATGGCATCCCTATTCCACGCTCTCAACCATGCATTCTTCAAGGGACTGCTCTTCCTAACAGCAGGCTCGATCCTTTATAGAACTGGAAGCAGGGATTTGGACCACTTGGGAGGACTAGCTAGATTTATGCCGATAACGGCATTTGCCGCACTGATAGGTTCTCTTTCCATAGCTGGGATGCCACCATTCAACGGCTTTGTTAGCAAGTGGATGATATACGTTTCAACACTTCCGACTCCGACTCTCGTTTCCCTGTTTGGGGCCCTAGCACTATTCATAAGCGCTGTAACAACCGCATCTTTCGTTAAGTACTTCACTTCCATCTTTGTAAGACCGCCTGCCAAGGAGATAACGGTCAAAGAAGTCCCAGTATCAATGTGGGCGTCCCAGTTGATTCTTGCAGTTCTTTGTGTAATTTTTGGTGTTTATCCAGCATTGCCACTGGAAGCAATCTCAAAAGCGGTTGACTCAGTAGGCGTGACCACTCCATCAATCACGGTCTTTCCCGGTCTCATAGTGTCCGACGGTATTGGAAACATAGCTCCTCTGGCTCTCCTGGTATTCTCCGGAGCTCTGACCGCAGTGTTACTAGCCATTTTCCCATACAAAATCAGTCTTCCAGTGTGGACAACTGGCACGAGAAAGTCCCTGGCCATGAGGCTTCCAGCGAGCTCATACTATGCCTCCTTTGAGGAAGAATTCGAGGATGTTTATAGCTGGGGAGAATGGTGTGTATGTACCACGAAAAGACTATGGGACGCCACAAAAGCCGTCTTGTCCAGCTTTGAGGAAGCATCCTTCGACTTGGACAAGATGATGACTGGAGCTTGGCTAATGCTCCTTATACTCCTTACAATACTCGGGGGTGTTCTGTTATGAATGCAGTTTATGCTGCCCTCAATCTAATCTTCATAGTACTCTTTGCTCCGTTATTAGACGGAATCGAGAGGAAAGTCAAAGCAAGACTTCAGTCAAGACAAGGGCCGCCGTTAATCCAGACGTGGCTTGATTTATTAAAGCTCTTCAGAAGGCCAAACGTCAGGCCTAGGGAGTCCGTAAGGTGGCTGTTCGAACCAGCACCAGCAATAGCGCTTGTATCTGTATTGGCGGCGTCCTTGTTCATCCCATCACTACTTCCTGGCTCTTTAGACACATGGGGGGATATAATCGCCTTCATATACCTCTCAACGCTCTCAGCCGTCGCCATAGCCCTCGGAGCGTTCTCAACTGGAAGTGCATATGCCCAAATAGGGTCCCACAGAGAAGTTTCAATCATAATGGCAGAGGAATTCTCCTTGGCTTTTATAGTGGCCGCACTCGCAGCATCCAGTGGGGGTCTCTCGTTCTCGCGACTTTTCCCCCTCCAACTAAAAGTATCTACCATAACAGGTGCTCTGGCATTCGCAGTTATGGCATACGTCGCGGGAGCCAGAATCCCATTTGACGTCGCTGAAGCCGAACCAGAGATAGTCGAAGGTCCCTTTATAGAGTTCAGCGGGAAAGGCCTGGGAATGTTAAAGCTCTCAATCTACGTGAAACGGCTACTTCTCACCACGATACTCCTGAACTTCTTCCTGCCCCAAGATGGCACAGTGAGAGTACTAGTCTACGTCATTGGACTAGTCATCATATCAGTTGTTTACGCGTCAATTGAAGCCCACTATGGAAGATTCAGGACTAAAGACGCCGCCAGATTCCTCAAGCGTTTTGCAATAGTTGGAATCCTAAGTTGGATTTTGGGAGTGGTGGGGTGGTAAATTATGGTATTTGATATCCTCAAAGGATGTAAAATACTGGAGCACAATGATAAGATGACAGTCGCCGAGGTCGGCGCCAGCAATATACGGGAGATTGCAAGGGCGTTATTCGAGAGGGGTTATTACTACTCTAGTGGCATGGGAGTAGACGAACGGCCCATAAACGGGAGGTTTGCAATGTACCACATATTCAACTGCGATACAGAGGGAAGATATGTGGTTCTCAAGATAACATCCCCCGAAGGGAGCCCTGAGATACCGTCAATAACCCCTGTTATCAAGGGTGCTGAATGGTCAGAGAGAGAAGCCATGGACATGCTCGGCATAGTTTTCAGTGGACATCCAAAGCCCGAAAGGCTTATTCTACCGGACGATTGGCCAGAAGGAGTCCATCCCCTGAGAAAAGACTTTCCTTACAACAAAAAGCTTCCACCGTCAAAACCCATAGAAAAAGAAAGGGAGCACAAAAAAGACGTCATGGAGATACCCCTAGGACCATATCATCCCTCCCTTCACGAACCAGAGTATTTTGAGCTCTATGTTAAAGGAGACAAAGTCGTAGATGCGGAATACAGGGGATTTCACATCCACAGGGGAATGGAGAAGCTTGCTGAATCACGAATGACAATAAACCAAATCCCATTCCTCGCGGAGAGGATATGTGGAATCTGTGGTTGCACCCATTCCGCCGCATACTGTCAGGCAGTTGAGGATGCTGCTGGCATCTACGTTCCGGAGAGAGCACAGTACATAAGGACAATAATGCTTGAGGTAGAGAGAATTCACAGCCACCTCCTTTGGTTCGGGGTTGTATGCCATCTTCTCGGCTTTGACAGCGGTTTCATGCACATCTGGAGGGCCAGAGAATACATAATGGACATAGCAGAGCTCATAACCGGCAACAGAAAGACCTACGGAATAAATATTGTCGGAGGAGTAAGAAGAGACATCACGGAGGATAAAAAGGAAAAAACGCTGAAACTTCTGGACATGGTTGAAAAAGAGAGCAGGGAAGTACTTGATAACATCGCTGAGATGAAGGAGCTCAGAGAAAGGATGGAGGGTGTCGGAGTTCTACCGAAGAAAGAGGCCAGAGAGATAGGTGTGGTCGGTCCCATGGCCAGGAGCTCCGGGATTGACACTGATATAAGGCGAGACCATCCCTACGCGGCTTACAAGGACTTGGACTTCAAAGTCCCGGTTTACAAAGAAGGGGACGTTTTTGCAAGGTTCCTCGTAAGATACGAAGAAATTTTTGAGAGCTTCAATATGATAAGACAGGCCCTGGAAAATATGCCGCCAGGAGAACTGATAAATGACGAATATGAGATTCCTCCATTCAAACTCGGTATCGGAGTCACTGAAGCTCCACGTGGGGAGAACATCCACGCCGTGATAACATGGGGAGAGAACATGATTTACCGCTGGCATCCAAGAGCTGCAACCTATAACAACCTCCCGGCAGTTCCTATAATGCTCAGAGGGAATGACGTTGCAGATGCTCCCCTAATAATAGCCAGCATAGATCCATGCTTCTCCTGTACAGACCACGTTTCAATAATTGATTCTGAAAGCGGGAAGATTCTGTGGAGGGGGCCGCTTAAGGAGGGCGTGAGGAGGGTCTGAAATGGGGAGGCTGAAACTACTGGGCAAGGCCATTTCCATAGGTAGTGTCACAGAAAAATATCCTTTCGCTCCGATTGACGTTCCAGATGATTACAGAGGAAAACCAGTTATCAACGAGGAAACATGCATAGGTTGCGGTGCCTGCGCTAACGCCTGCCCTCCCCAAGCAATTAGAGTTTTCACAGACGAGGCTAGGGGCATCAGAGTCGTCCATCTTTTCCTTGGGAGATGTATATTCTGTGGTCGTTGCCAAGACGTATGTCCCGTGGGTGCGATAAAGCTAACCACACAATTCGAACTTGCTACACCAGATCATGACGAACTGCACCAGATTGTGGAACTACAGATGGCCCGCTGCAGTGAGTGCGGAAAGTCCTTCGACACATATAGGCATCTGATAGCTTCTCTCGAAAAAATACACCCTTGGGAAAGAAAGAATCTCCTTCTGTGCCCTGAGTGTAGAGCGAAAAAAACGTCTGAGTGGAGGGTGTGGGGGTGAGATCCATGGTAAAAAATAGTCTATGGGTTTTTCATCTCAACTCCGGCTCATGTAACGGCTGTGATATAGAGATCCTAAATATCTTTGCACCACGAAACGATGTTGAAAGACTCGGGATAAAGCTCGTTGGCTCTCCCAGACATGCAGACGCCATAGCATTTACCGGACCAATTACGAGGGAGTGTCTGCCAAAGGTTATTGACGCTCTGAAAGCGGTTCCGGAGCCAAAAGTGGTTCTGGCCATAGGGGCGTGCGCCTGTGGAGGGGGCATATGGTATGATACTTACTCCGTAATAGGTGGTGTTAAAGAGCTCTACAGGATTCTAAAAGAAGAATACAACATGGAGCCTCCCGCGACGGTTTTTATACCTGGCTGTCCCCCAAAGCCAGAGGCCATAATCTACGGTGTGGCTGTTGCTAGTGGGATGCTAGAGTCAAAACAGAAGAAGACTGTCTATATCGAGCCGGAGGAATCTGTGGCAAATGAGAAGCTGATGATCGCCGAGCTCATAAGTGAAGCAGAAAAGACGAGGCACTTTATGCCGGGAATTGTCATCAGGGGGGTTGAGGATGAGCCTTGAGGGCACATTCATTATCTTCATGAAGTTCATTATTCCGCTTTACCTGCTTGCATTTGTGATTTATGCAATTAGAGCTTTCAGAGGTCCAACAATACCTGACATAATACTAGCAATAGACTGCATGAGCTTCGATATCGCAGCATTCATGGCCATTCTGGCAGTCTACTTCAAAAGCGTCTTTCTGATTAGTGGTGCTATAACTCTAGCATTGTGGGCTTATCTTCTGGACATCTACATAGCCAAATACCTCGTGAGTAGAGAGGTGGGAGCATGAGTGAGGTGCTGTTCTACCTCGGAGCCATCATGATAGCTATCGGCGGCATCTGCGACCTGTTTGGAGCCATAGGCCTACTCCGCTTCCCCAACTTCTACATCAGGCTACACGCTGCAACAGTTGGAACTATTGGGGGTGCAGTAGTGCCGTTATTCGGTGTCGGGTTTTTAGCATTGGGTAGCAATTTCCTTCCCCACAAGTATGCTATAGCAGGAGCTAGTTTCGTCACAGGGATAATAGTGCTTCTGGCAGCGCCTGCCGGTGCCCATGTCTTAGCGTACGCCGCTCACAAAGCTAAGCTCGTCCAATGGAACCCCAAGTGCGACCACTTAACAGAGGTGAAGAAGCATGATTGAAGTGCACTTACTAATGCTGGCAATTACAACAATCATCGGATTAATATTCTCATACTTGGCAATTATTGAAAAAGACCTGCTTAGAGCCATTGGCTTTTCGGCAGTCCAGGCAATTGCCTATGCAATCGCATTTTACATCCTAATGGCACCAGACATTGTCCTGGCCTACGTTGCTATAGCGGTTGGAATATATTCAGCACTCCTGGTTTTCGTTGTGAGTAAAACAGGGAGATACGAGGTGGTGTAAATGAAAAAGCTAATCCCACTTGTAATCATACTTGTGGCAATATTGGGATTGGCTTATTATATTGCTCCAAAACTCCCCCAGCAAACTGATGTAAGACCTCTAGGTGAGTTTTACCTCCAGAATAGTTATTTCGGGGACTACTCGGCTAAAAGTCCAGAGGTCGTCACCTCAATCTTGTGGGACTATCGTGGTGTTGATACACTCTTTGAGACTGCGGTATTCTTCCTTGCGATTATTGGAAGCCTAACTCTCTTTAGGCTAAATAAAAGACAGGAAAAGGCAGCAAAGCAGAAGACAGAGGAATTCACAGGAGGTCTTACCATAGTAGTCAAATCAGTTACGAAAATTATTGTCGTCATGATCCTTGCGGTTTCGGCATCTATTGCCTTGCACGGTCACTTGACACCGGGTGGTGGCTTTCAGGGCGGCTCTGCTCTCGCGGTCGCTCCGCTCCTTATAATAGCAGCATACTCAAAATATACCCTAGAAGAAAATGGCTTGGACAAGACGAGGGCATTAATTCTGCGTTCTATTGGACTCCTGGGAATAGCGTTAGTGGCGTTAGTTCCACTCCTTAGCGGAGGCTTCATCATGCAGAACCAACCAGTATTTCCCGCAGAGATCAACGGCCAGCTCATTGGCGGTTCGCTGATTTACTACAACTTCTTCGAATTTCTAGCAGTTGGAGCAGGCTTCACTGCAGTATTCCTCCTACTAGCAATCCCAGAAAGCATATTTAAGCGCTTTTTACGGGGGGATGTGGATGAGTAGTGCGGTTCCCTTTATATTATCAATCATAATACTATCACTCATCGCGACAATCATGATCGGCCTGTATGGTATCGTGGGGAGGCCCAACCTAGTCAAAAAACTCATCGCACTAACAATTTTGGGAGATACTACAAACCTGCTTGTTGTTTTACTTGGATATCGCTCAATTTATCCTGTAATGCCGCCAATATTGCCCGACTTAAGCAAGGAGACACTAAGTCAGTTCATCAGCACAGCAGTTGACCCTCTACCACAGGCCCTAGTGATTACTGCGGTGGTTATTGGAATGGCCGTTAACGTTCTCCTAGCCTTTGCAATAATCCAGATTTACCGTTTATACGGGACTGTTGACACGAGAGAGCTTCAACAGGAGCTACTTGGGGGTGGTGAACGATGAAAGGTGTGGTCCCCACTGCAACGCTGACATTCATCACATACCTCATATTTACGGGGTCTGCAAGTCCATTTGACTTAGTTACTGGGATAATCGTAGCCATTAGTGTCGGATTGCTTATTGGGAGATACTTAGTCCAGAATGATACAAAAGCCATGAACCCTACCAGATGGCTATGGACTGTGATATATTTCATTTGGTACATGCTCGTGGCCGAGACTAAGTCCCACGTTGACGTTATGGTGAGAACGATTACAGGAAAGTACGAGCCAGGGATTGTCAAAGTACCAATTGGAGTAAAAACAGACTATGCAAAGACACTAGTCGCAAATTCAATTACCAACACTCCAGGAACAGTAGTTGTAGATCTAGATGATAAGTACATGTATGTGAACTGGATTAACGTAACTACGGAGGATCCTGAACAGGTTAAGGGAGAAATTTCTGCAGACTTTGAAAAGTTTGCGAAGAGGATATTCGAGTGAGGTGATGAAAATGGACGTTGTCGGCATTACTCCAGTCATTCCTGTAATCTTCGCATTCGCACTACCTTTATTCTCAATCATAATCAAAGGAAACAGAAAGATAATCCAGGCTTACGTCCTAATAGGGACTGGCTTGGCTTTAGTTAGCACTTTCAAACTCTTCCAGAAAACCTACGCCTCGGACAGGCCATTAGTCTACACTTTCGGAGGATGGAGTGCACCAGTTGGTGTAATCTACGAAGTCGACAAGCTAAGCGCCTTAATTGCCTTGGTGACCGCTGGACTTATGTTCCTGATCTCAATTTACTCGTATAGATACCTAGAACACGAAAATGGTCTGGAGTGGTATTATACGCTCTATCTGGGCCTGGAGGCCGGACTATTGGGAGTCCTGTTGACCGGGGATGCATTCAATCTTTTCGTCATGATAGAAGTTACGAGTATTGCAGCCTATGCCCTGGTGATGTTCTATCGCGATAGAGGCGATTCAGTGTACGCTGGCCTCAAATACGCCCTAATAGGTGCCGTAGGAACCACAATGTACTTCCTCGCGCTTGGAATAATTTATGGTGCCTTTGGCACGGTGAATCTTGCCGATTTGACAGCAAAAGTCCACGGTTTAAACTTTCCGGTTACTAATTCACCAGTCAGCAATATTGTGATAGCTTCAGGTGTTGCTTTGGCGTTGGCTACTTGGGCGTTCTTGATTAAGTCTGCCATAGTCCCGAACCACTTCTGGCTCCCAGAAGCACACCCAGCAGCACCAAGCCCAATCTCAGCCATACTCTCAGGACTAGTCGTCAACGTCGGCGTCTACTCACTCATCAGATTCCTCTACACAGTCTACGGGGGTACACTAATTCCAGAATTGGCCCGCATAGTCGGCGTATTGAGTAACATCGTCGTTGTCCTTGGTGCAGTATCATCCCTTTTCGGCGCTGCAATGATGACAGTCCAGAAGGACGTTAAGAGACTCATTGCTTATTCAACAATAATGCACATGGGTTATCTATTCATGGCGGTTGGACTTGGCACTCAACTAGGACTACAGGCCGCGTTGTTCCACCTGGTCAACCATGCCATTGCCAAAGCTCTGCTGTTCCTAGCGGCAGGAGCTTTTATTCACGCCATTGGTTCAAGGAACGTGGATGATCTGGCTGGCTTGGGTAAAAAGATGCCAGTTGCGACGTTCAGCCTTGCAATAGCTACATTAAGCCTCGTAGGTGTTCCACCATTAAACGTGTTCTTCAGCAAGCTGCTACTCTTCAATGCTTTAATGGAGAAGGACCTTGGTCTAGCGTTAATCTTAGTGATAAGTTCTGTAATTGCGCTGGTAGCTTATGTAAGGGTGTTCTACATTATTTGGCTGGGCAAACCAAGGAAGGATATAAAGATCAAAGAGCATGCCAGCATGAGCTTAGTTTGTTTGGTATTGGCAGTAATCTGTATTATAGTCGGACTGGCAACCCCAATTATTGTGGACAGCCTCATAAACCCAGCAGCGACACAGGCGATGGACTATAACAGCTACATAAATGCAGTATTAGATCTTGCCTTAAAGACTATCCGTTAATCACACTCTACTTCTACTCTTTTATCTGTTAACAGCGCTTAAATGGGCACATGACTATCAATGGGTTGTTACTACACCTAAAACCTTAAATATCTCCCGCCCGAGCATTTAGATGGAAATCTTAACGAAAGAGGTGATGGGAATGGTTGACTACGAGCTACTCAAAAAGATTGTTGAGGCTCCTGGTGTTTCTGGATATGAGTTTTTGGGCGTTAGGGACGTTGTCATTGAGGCCTTCAAGCCCTACGTCGATGAGATAAAGGTCGATAAGCTCGGAAACGTCATAGCCCACAAGAAAGGCTCTGGGCCAAAGGTCATGCTCGCGGCTCACATGGATCAGATAGGCCTTATGGTCACCCACATCGAGAAGAATGGATTCCTCCGCGTTGCCCCGGTTGGCGGTGTTGATCCGAGGACGCTCATAGCCCAGCGCTTCAAGGTCTGGATTGGAAAGGATGAGTTTATCTACGGCGTCGGTGGCTCAGTTCCGCCGCACATCCAGAAGCCCGAGGAGAGGACCAAGGCCCCGACCTGGGAGCAGGTCTTCATCGACATAGGCGCCGAGAGCAAAGAGGAAGCCGAGGAGATGGGAGTTAAGATCGGTACCATAATCACCTGGGACGGAAGGCTTGAGAGACTTGGCAAGCACAGACTCGTCAGCATAGCCTTTGACGACAGGATTGCTGTCTACACCCTTGTCAAGGCCGCCCAGGAGCTCGGCGAGACCGATGCGGACATATACTTCGTGGCCACCGTCCAGGAGGAGGTCGGCCTCCGCGGTGCAAAGGTTTCAGCCTTTGGCATTGACCCTGACTACGGCTTCGCCATTGACGTCACCATTGCCGCTGACGTTCCTGGAACACCGGAGCACAAGCAGGTTACCCAGCTCGGCAAGGGAACTGCCATAAAGATCATGGACCGCTCAGTCATCTGCCACCCGACCATCGTCAGGTGGATGGAGGAGCTCGCCAAGAAGTACGAGATACCCTACCAGTGGGACATCCTCCTCGGTGGAGGAACCGACGCCGGAGCTATACACCTCAACAAGGCTGGCGTCCCGACGGGAGCGATAAGCGTTCCGGCGAGATACATCCACTCCAACACGGAAGTTGTGGACGGACGCGACGTTGATGCGGGAGTTAAGCTTATGGTCAAGGTTCTCGAGCACATCACCGAGCTCGAGATCTGACCGTTTCTTCCGTTTTCTTCTTCACATTCTAACGCCAACTTTAAAAACCGGTCAGAGCATCTCTTAGAGGGACAATGTACAAGGGTGCTCGGCATGGAGTCAAAGACGGCAAGGGTGCCCTTCTCAGGAGGATGGGAAGCTCTAATAAGCGTCGCGGTGAATCCTGAGGAGCTCTTCCCAACGTTTCCATACCGTGCAGAGGTTACTAAGGCAGAAGAAAGGCTTATTGCGAAACTCTCCATTAAGAGCTTCCTCTGGAAGTTCGAGTTCGAGGGAGCCCTTGAGCTGGCCTTCAACGAACCCCACGTTACCTACGTAATAAAAGGTCGGAAGGGTCTTTTAATCCTGTCATTCATGGCAGACGATGGGAATCTGCTGGCTAGAGCTTCTGCCGACATTCCTGGCGAGAAGTTGCTCGGAAAGAAGCTCAGGCTAATCGCCGAGGGCTCCGGTAAGACCCTCGCCAGAATGGCGGAGAGCCACCACATCATTGCCCCGCTCGTCTTCGGTTCTGCGCGGGAGTTCATCCTCAAGGAGTTTAGAGCCCCACTGCTTGCCCATTTGCTCCGCTACGTGATGCTAAAAACAGGGAGGAGGTCATTCAGAATGATTGGGGAGGCAGGGGATAGTAGGTTTGTCGCGGAAGTTCTCAGAGGAGTCATTGAAAAGGTAGAGTACGAGACGGCGTCGGGAAGCTCTATAATAGAGGTCGGAAAGAACATTCTGGACGTGTCAGAGGACGATTTTACTGGAATGGAGCTGGCCGGAAGATATATGGTTAAAATTGAGGAGCACGGACAGTAAACGATCTCAGAGAACCTCATTCATCATTCATGGGATTCTCGTTCAGGAGTTCCTGAGAGCTGTCTTCTGGCATCTCGTTGGTGATAGTTGGGGTTCCAGAAGTTCCTTCCGTGGAAACGCTCCCCTCGGAAAGCTCATTTTCAAACTTCCTCCATTCATACCAGAAGAAGAGTGCACCCATGCCAATGCCCACCAGGAGGAAGGGCCACTTCGAGGGGAGAGGTAGCCCACGGTGCCAGTTGTAGAGCAGGTAGTTCTGGTAGAAGAACAGATAGCTCAGCCAGGCTACGATCAACGCCTCTATGGTGTATTCAATGAGCCTCTTGTCCCTTTCTTCCATTCCTCCCACCTGGGGAAAAGTTAAAAGCGAGCCGTTAAAACTCTTTCCCATGAGCGAATACTTCCCCTACGAGAGCCTCAGACCCCACCAGCGAGAGTTCATAGAGCTCGTTGACGAGGCCGTTAAAAACGGTGAAAACGCTATAATCGAGGCCCCAACGGGCTTTGGAAAGACTGTAAGCGTTTTAGCTGGAATTCTGCCGTACGCCATCGAAATGGGCTACAAGGTTCTTTATCTGGCGAGAACCCACAGACAAATGGACCGCGTTATAGAGGAGCTGAAGGCGATAAACAGGAAAACGCCCGTTTCCGGCGTTGAGCTAAGGAGCAGGAAGGATCTGTGCCTTCACAGCTATCTGACCCAGTTTACAACCGACGCTTACAACGCCATGGTCGTCTGCAAAAACCTGAAAAAGCTCGGCAAGTGCCCCTTCTATGAGAACGAGAAGAAGAAAAAGACCGAGTTCGATGAGCTGGTCAAGTTTTTCCTTCAGGAGCCAAGCCATCCGATGGAGATACTCGACTACGCCCAAACGCTGGAGCTCTGCCCTTACGACCTGACGAGAAGAATAGCGGAAAAGGCCAACGTCATAGTCGCGAGCTACCTCTACCTTCTCAGCCCAACGATAAGGGAGAACTTCCTCAGCTCACTCGACATCGATTATTCTGATCTAATCGTCGTCTTCGATGAGGCCCACAACCTTCCTGACCAGGCTATTTCCGCCCTGAGCGACAGGCTGAGCATCCACACCGTCAACAGGGCGATAAAGGAGGCCGACGAGTACAGAGAGCACGAGATAGCAAACTTTCTGAGCATCTTCGGAAAGGGGCTTGAAATGCTCTATGAGGAGAAGCTGAGAGAAAGGGACGTTCACGAGGTACCGATTCAGCCGGAGCTTGTCTTCGCCCATGTCATGGATATACTTAACCTCGACGGCCGCTATTTAGTCAAGACCCTCAACGAGATGGTGGCGGTTGGAGACTCAATAAGGGAGGACAGGATAGAGAAGGGCAAGCCACCGCGCTCCTACATCGGCCGCGTTGGGGAGTTCCTCCTCTTCTGGCTCTCGCTCATAGGCAGGGAAGATTACCTCTTTCTGATGAGCAGGGACAAAGGCCTCAGCCTTGAGCTCGTGGCGTTGGATCCTTCAAAGGCGCTGAGCTTCGTAAAGAACGTCCAGTCAGCAATATTCATGTCGGGAACGCTCACACCTCTCGAAGCCTTCCGCGACGTTATGGGCATCGAAAACGCCAAGCTGAAGAAGTTCCCACGCATGGTGAAGCGCGAAAACGCTCAGGTTTTGGTTGCAAAGGATGTTTCAACGCGTGGTGAGGAGCGCTCGATGGAAGTCTATAAGCGGATGGTTGACTACATCGTCGAAGCAGTTAAGCTTATCCCAAAGAACGTCGGTGTCTTTACCGCATCATATGAGGTTCTGCAGGGGTTGCTCTCGGCAAACCTGGAGGTTCGCCTCGAAGAGACGGGGAAAGCAATATTCATAGAGAAACAGGGCGCTACATCTCAGGAGAACGATTTGCTCGTTGCCAAGTTCAAAGCTCACGCGAGAGGTAAAGGAGCTGTCCTGCTGGGTGTTATGGGTGGGAGAAACAGCGAAGGACAGGACTACAGCGGTGACGAGATGAACGGGGTCATTTTAGTTGGTATCCCCTACGCGAGGCCGACGCCAAGGGTTCAGGCCCAGATAAGGTATTTCGAGAGGAAGTTCCCGGGCAAAGGTAGATACTACGGTTATTACCTGCCGGCCCACAGAAAGCTCGTCCAAGCGGCAGGAAGGGTTCACCGCTCGGCGGAGGAGAAGGGGTCAATAATCGTCCTCGACTACCGCCTGCTGTGGAAGGGCATAAAGAAGGACCTACCAGACTGGATGCGGGAAACAATGAGACCCGTTGATCTGGGGAGGATGAGGCTGTATTTGAGGCGGTTCTGGAGTTAGAATGAGTTCATTTTTGGAAATCTCACCCCGCTAATATATTTATTGCCGTAATAAAATTAGAATCTCGACTGAAATTCAGGAGTTCTCACGAAAAGATTAAAAACTTTGAAGTTGAGGGAATAATGAAGACTAAGCCCTTTGAGTGGTGGCCCCGGTAGACCCTCATGAAGCCGGGGACGCACCGTGAGAAGGGCTTATGATCGCCCTTTTATAATATCCCCTTTTTGCGGAGCGCTTTTTTAAGGGCCCTCAGGTTAGGAGTTTGTTCGTAAATCTCACGGCTGATATATGCGATGTTGTCAGTCAAAAGAACAACGTGACGGAACTCCCACCTTTTCTTGGCAATACTCTCTCTGAAAACGTTTTTCCTGCTTTGATATTCTCACAACTTTTTTGATAGCACGACGTCATCGATTATCAAAACCCTTGCATCGCGTTCAAACTTGGCCATTTGCTCATGCAAGTCGCCAAAATAAGGAGTTACCTCTACGTAGTCCAACAGAGATTTAATAGACGCAAACCTCTGAGGAAACTTTGAGACATAATTTCTTTTCTCCTGCTTTTTAAGCTCGGATATGTGTCTAAGCCAGCCAGATTTTCTCCTAAGTTCCCCGAGGTTTTCGTATTTTATAACCACCAGGGCATAGATCGTTCTTTTCTCTTTGCTCCTGCCCACTGAAACTATCAGCGTTTTCATTCAACCACCAGCCCCATTATCGATGGGGGTTTCTTTGGGTTTCTGAGAGTTCTTTATGGCTTACAGTTGTAAACCTCGACTTTTTTTACTTTTTGCCCTCAAGTTGGAGCCATTGTCCTCACGACAAGCGAAACCCCTAAATATTCCGACGCCCTACTCCTATGGGTGGTGTCGCGTTGCAGGGCAACGTAAACCTTGATGCTCTTTTGGAGAAGATGAAAGCGGAGCTGGAGCGGGCGAAGAGATTCAATCCATTGAAATTCGACAAGACCACTGAGGAATGTCTAAACAAAGCAAAGGAAGTAGCTGATGAGAGAGAGACTATGGAATGAAATAACTTGGCGAGAAAAGGAGATTAAGTGGAGAAAAGAAAAACTAAAAGAACACGATAAAGTCATTAGAACCCACTATGATATACTTTTAGTGACGTTTCTTTTGACATCAATTTCGTTTATGGCTGCATCGGAAAGAAAAGACACTATCGGGGCTATCCTGTTTATGATAGGGATGTTTAGTGCCATGGGTATGATATATGCAATAGCAATAATAGTTATTGGGCATTTTCGTCTCAAAAAATCAATAAAAGACGAAATCAATGAATTAAAAAAGGAAAAAGAAAAACTGGAGAAGAGATATTGGGAAACATCAATTGAGGAACTCGCAAGGAAAAAATTTGGCGACGCTTTCTTAGAAAAGTGCAGAAAAAAGTTCAGAGAATACTCCTCGAAAAACAATGGCGATTGGAAAATACTATCTGCTCTTTCTCCACAACTCGAACAAGCATTGATCTCCTTATCAGAAGGGGACTTCATAACCGCCAAAGATGAATTCGACAAAGCGGGAGAAGAACTCAAGGTCATTGTAGGTGAGATATACGACCCCTTCAAAGAGTACAAGGCCGGCGGAATCTTCCGAGACGTTCTTAAACTTGAAAAAGACGAGATACCATGCATAGCTCAAGAGTTAGAAGCGAATTTTAATAAGAAAAGTACCCCTCGTGGTATCTCCGCCTTAAAATTCGCCTCGAACGTCTGCCACGTCCTGCACTATGGGGATATGGAAGAGGCCAGGGAATTACTAAACGATGCCCAGGAAAGGCTAAGGCTCATGAGAGAAGAGAAATGGGACTACTCCTGCGGTGATATCAAATTCTTCCAGTACCTCTTCGAGTTCCACTACTTCCTCCTCAAAGCCGTTGTTGAGGCTTACGAGGCTGAAGTCGGTGCAGTTGCAAGGGCAACCCAAGAGCAGGCGGAGCGCTTCGCCGCAGCCAAGCCTGTTGAAGTTCCCGAAACGGTCGAGAAGGTTACCGTTTCAGCCGAAGAACCCGAAAAGGAGCTTTACAGGGGTGAAGTCCGCTTCAAGATGGGTGCGATGAGTCAGGAGCGCGTCGGCATGCTGGTGGTAACCAACAAGCGCTTGAAGCTTACTGGGAAATATAGGTTGAAGGGTTACGTTGCTACCGTGGCGATAAAAGCCGCTCTAAGGGCGGCTGGAATTGGAGAAGTTTACGAGGATATTCCATTGAAGGACATAAACTGGCTTGAGCTGAAAAAGGCTTTACTGGGTGGTTATTACCTTGAATTCCGCGCGAAGGGCAAGAAATACACCCTCTACACCGACGCAGCCCAACACATCTACAACCTACTAAAACAATACACGAACGCCTGATTTCTCCTTTCTTTTGGGAGAGCCTATGGACTCGCACGCCCTCTTTCCGCCAACGCTGAAGCTTTTGGAAAAAGCTTCACCAAAAGCTCGTAGCTCTTCTCCAAGTTGCACTTTGAAGAGCGGGTTTTAAACCCAAGGCCAATGCTTCAAGTGAGAACTATTTTGTGAGTTCCTTTGAGGAAAGTTTAGCTCGAAAAAGACGCCCGTAGGGCGTCGAAAGAAAGTAAACCCATAGCAAAGGAGCATTTTAGAGCAAGTTCTCCATGTTAAACGCTCCAGCACTGAGGAAACCACTTAGAAACTGGCACTTCAGGAAGGAGCTACGAACCTTGGTCAAACTTCGCGCAGGCGAAGTTTGTTAGAATGGTGCGGGGGCGGGGATTTGAACCCCGGAACCCCTACGGGACGGGACCCTCAATCCCGCGCCTTTGACCAGGCTCGGCAACCCCCGCGTTGCCAAAGTATAACGCTCGGAGAGGCTTTATAAATTTTGTGGTCTGTGAAGAGAACACATTCCAACGTAGCGTCATTTCAGTATCCATTTGAATTCCCTTTCGAGTATCGCGATGTGCTTCTTCTCCAAGGTTTCAGGATCAACGATCAATACAATACCAGCGCCCTTTTCAAGGAGGACATCCTTAAGGGACATGAGAAATTTGATTGTTGATTCAAATCCGTTCTGGAGTATGAGGTAATTGAGTCCATCGAAAATAACGAAAGTGTCATTATCAGCACTCTCTATTATGGTGTGCAGAAGGGGAGCGAGCCTTGTGGGGGATATCGCCTTTGGATGGTCTACGTTCGTTATCCAGATGTAAGGAACACCAAGGGGCTCGTAGATTTGGGGCCTTCTCGTTACGGCAAATATCTTCTTTCCCAATAGGAGCCTCAGAAGGCCCTGGGGAGATGTGGGCTTAACGAGATACGCTCCACTCGGGAGTCCTGGCTCTCCATCGAGAATGACTCTGGGTTTCACGCGCATTACTATCTGTCTTTTAACTCCAACCGCCGAGAGAGCTATTATCCCCATACCTATGGCCACTATAACGTCGTCCAGTATCTTCAGGAGCTCCAGCGGAAAAACATTATTGAGAACATTTATCAGATACCCAGACCAGAAAATTAGCACACCAAAAAATATTCCCCTGACTACCGAGACCCCTAAAAATTCTCTCAGCACCCCTCTAAGGGTGACCAGCAAATAAACTGCCCCCGTGAGGGAAACGAGGGCAACTATTTCAGCCGCGAGTTCAACGTGTTCGTAGGTTATCATATTTTCTACGTATAACAGTGGGTTTATATTCTTTTCTCAAGCGTAACACCTGGCCCCTCCCACTCCAGACCAAAAAATTTATAAAGCCACCTCCCGTCTATGGTTTCGGGTTGAGGGCCGGTAGCTCAGCATGGTTAGAGCGCGGGACTCTTAATCCCGTGGTCGGGGGTTCGAATCCCCCCCGGCCCGCCAAATCGCGGTTCTTCTCGACGCGTTCGGGTCTTGAAGGAGCGCGTTTGAGCAGTTGAAAAGGAGTTAAGAAAAATGAGTTTTGAAAGCTTAGGCTTATCTGAGGCGACATTAGTTGCCGTTAGAAGGAAGGGCTTCTCACAGCCCACCGACATCCAGAGGGAGGTCATTCCGCGTCTTTTGTCTGGCGATGCAGATATAATCGGGCAGTCCCAGACCGGAACCGGGAAGACGGCCGCTTTTGCCTTGCCCATAATCGAGGCAATTGATGAGAAGGAAAAGAGCGTCCAGGCGATTATCCTGACGCCCACGAGGGAGCTCGCCCTTCAGGTGGCAGACGAGATAAAGAGCCTCCGCGGGAGGAAGAGGGTTTACGTCTACGCAGTCTACGGTGGCCAGCCGATTGGTCCGCAGATAAGGGCCCTTGAGAGAGGTACTCACGTCGTCGTTGGCACCCCCGGAAGGGTTCTCGACCACATAAGGCGCGGGACCCTTGATCTGAGCGGGGTGAAGTTCTTCATCCTCGACGAGGCCGACAGGATGCTTGACATGGGCTTCATAGACGACATAGAGGCAATCTTCAGGGAAACACCGAGGAAGAAGCGCGTGCTGATGTTCTCGGCAACGATGCCACGCGAGATTTTAAGGCTGGCGAGGCGCTATATGAACGATTATGAGGTAATTAAAGTCAGCAGCGACGAGCTTGTTCCGGAGATGGTGGAGCAGGAGTACATTGAAGTCGTTCCTGCCAGAAAGTTCTCGACTCTCAAGAAAATCCTAAGCGACGACTTCTACGGGATAGTCTTCTGCGCGACGAAGAGGGAAACGCGGGAGCTGAGCGAGAAGCTCAGGAGGCAGGGCTACAGCGCCGAAGCCCTCAACGGAGACATGAGTCAGGCGGCCAGAGAAAGGACATTCTGGCGCTTCAAGACCAAGAGGATAAGGATTCTCGTAGCGACTGATGTTGCCGCGAGGGGCCTCGACGTCCAGGACATAAGCCACATAGTGAACTACTCCCTGCCCATGACGGCCGAAGACTACGTCCACAGGATAGGCAGAACCGGCAGGATGGGCAAGAAGGGCAAGGCGGTCACCTTCATCATGCCCGGTGAGTTCAAGAGGCTCCGCTACATAGCAAGCGTCGCGGGTGTTGATATCCAGAAGTCTGAGCTCAGCGAGGAGATACCTAGGGAGTACCGCGAGAGGTACGAGCGCGAGGAGAGACCACGGGGATACAGGAAAAACGGAAGAAGAAACTACTCCCGCGGCTATTCGAGGCGCTACTGACGCTGGCCGAGGTAAAGGGTGACAACGAGGTCGTTGCCCTCAATCCCCACTTCTATCCACGCTGAATCACTTTTCTCAAAGTATTCCACAAGCTCGGAATCCGATGTCATCCTTTCGAGGAGCCACTTCACATACTGCTCGTAGAATATGGGATGATAGTAATCGGCCAGGTTGTAGAAGGTTGCGCTCCACATCCAGCCGGCCTTGTAACCCTCCGGAAGCTTGCCCTCGGAGATGAGCGAGAGGGAATCATCGGCGCCAATTCCAAAATCCTGGGCAAGTAGGTTCAGCATACCATAAGCCAGAGCCTTTGCGTCGTTCTCCGTCATGGTGTAGTCCTGCATGAGGAAGTCTTTTCCACTTAAGATCCCGAGGGTCTTCACTTCAGCAAGGTTCTCTCCTGGCATTATCTCGTAGAGCGTTGCGTTGATTATTATGCTTCCCTGCCTCTTCCAGTAGCGATAGTAGGAGCCGAGATCCATCGGGGGCAGATGCTGGTCGATGACGAAGAACCAGCCCTCTATCCTTACAAGTGCCGCCGCATGGCCGAGGTCGGTAAGGTTTATTGCCATTGTGTAAACAGGGGAGTAGTTCATGGCCAAGAGCAGGGCGTCGGTGAGAACGGTGTAGTCAGTGCATATACCCTTTCCCCTCATAATCGTCTCATAGGGAGTCTGTATCGTGTTGTTCCGTCCCTCAACAACTTCCTGTCTTCCGTCGGGATAAATGATAACCTTGGCAAAAGGCTCTTTGGCTTTTTCTCGGTCATAGATTATCCACTGATCCTCCCAGTCAAGGACGTTCCAGGCACTCTGAACTAAATTTTCGCCTTCAAGCTTCTCCGCGAGTGGAGAGATAACCTCAAGCTCCGGCCTGCTCAGCATGCAGGGAAGGGCGTCCTTGAGTATGTAGCGCCAGAGGATTCCCGAGCAGTTCAACTGGGCATCCTGACTTGGCAGGAGAACGGTTAAGTTGCCCCACTGAACTTCGGGATTCGTCCACGTCGCAGGTGTTGTTGTAGCTGTAGTAGTGGTCGGAGCGGGCGTGCTCCAGGTAGAAGTTGTTGGGGAATATGTGGAAGATGGCGAGGTTTCAGTCTGCTGAACTACAGTAATGCACCCTGAGACGAACACCATGAGCGCGATTACCAGCGCGAGGACTGCCCTTCTCATCATGACATAAAATCGTCAGTGAAAGTTAAAAAGGAAACCTTTACGGAGCAACCTCTGCGCCAGTAAACTTTGCAGGCAAAGTTTGATCAAAGTTTTCTAACTGCAAGAAGGCGAAGTTTGTTAGAGTGTGGTGCCGGGGCGGGGCTTTGAACCCCGGACCTCTCGGTTTCTCAGGCTCCCCCGAAGGGGAGCAGCCCTATGAGCCGAGCGCTCTGACCAGGCTAAGCTACCCCGGCACAAGCGCCCGGGTTATACCTTTCGGGGGGTATTTTTAAATCTTTCGTTCATCAGGCATAGCTGTAGGTCATTGCCATGAGCTTTTTCTTGAGCTTCTTGCCATAGTGGAGGCCAAGAAGGATGCCCGTTATGAGGCCTCCCAGGTGGGCGTAGGCGTTCACTCCTGGGAAGAGACTGTTGATGAGGAAGAGGACGAAAGCGTTTGCAAGGGCTTTTACGATATCACCCCCGATTATCCCGGCGGTCATTATCAGGAGACCTACCATTCCAAATAGAGCACCGCTCGCTCCAGCACTTACGGAGTTGAGCGGGAGGAGGAAGAGCGTGACCAAGTTACCGACGAGACCAGCGGTTAGGTAAGTAAAGACGAGAACCCTGCCGCCGAAAAGGCGTTCCAGCTGACTGCCGAGCATAAGGAGGAAGTACATGTTGAAGACTATGTGAAGTATTCCCACGTGAACGAACATGGCGGTGAAGAGCTGCCACCAGGCACCGTTAAGGACTGCATAGTTCCACTGGCCGATTCTGGCGAGAACCTCGATGCTGATGTCTACAGGGTTACCGCTCAGTACGGCCTCGAAAATGTAAACGGCAACATTGATCGCGAAGAGTGCCGTTGTGACCTTCCCGTACTTCATCATAAAGCCTTCAAGATCCATTGGTAAGCTCCCCCAAGATGAGATCAAGCAGGTAGCGGTCGTTCACGGCTATTATGTTGGTCTTCTCCGTGGCGCTGAGGTCGAGCCTAAGCTCGTTTCCCTTCTCATCCGTCACTATTGCGCCGGCTTCCCTCGCGATTATAACTCCCGCCGCTATGTCCGTCGGGCGGACGTAGTTCCTTATGTCGAGAACGCCGTCGAGAGCTCCCTTAGCGAGGTAAGTCAGCTCAACTGCTATAGCTCCAAGGACACGGACGCGCTTTACCTTTTTGATCAGCCCGGAGTATTCTCCCCTCGTGTAGAAGCTTAGCGCTTCCTTTCCACGTTCCGGCTTTCTAACGTGTATTCTCTCTCCGTTCATGAAGGCGCCGTTTCCGGGGATACCCTCATAGAAATGTTTGGTAACGAACTCGTATATCGCGCCATAAACAGGTTTTCTGCCCCCAAAGACCGCGAAGCTGAAGGCAAATATTGGTATTCCTGCAGCGAAGTTGTAGGAGCCGTCTATGGGATCGACGACAACCGTATAGTCGCTCCCGTTGTCTACGAGTCCAATCTCCTCGCTTACGATGTTGACGCCGAGGGGCTGCAGTCTGCTCAGGACGATGTCCTCGGCCACTTTGTCAACGTACTTGGTGACGTCGCCGCTCACGTTCGTTCCAATAGTTTCCCCAGCCTTCGGAGTTCCGAAGAGGGGCATGACAACCTTCTCAACTTCCTTGGCCATCTCGATGGCCACTTCGTTCCAGGAAATCTCACCAAGTTTCTCCATACGTATCACCCCATTAGGGTTATCAGCAAATTCCTCGTCCCAGGCCCAAAGCCAAGTATGAACATTGCGAGCTTGACGAAGTTTATCAGCTCCGGATCTTCATCCTTCATCTCCCTATCGAGTATCCAGACTATGGGGAGCAGTATGAGGAGCTTCTCGGGATAAATCACCGCGGGAGTGCCAAAGAGCTCCATGAGTTTCCTGGCTAAAACGTGCTGCTCCCAGAAACCGAAGAACTGAATTCCCACGAAGGTTGTGGTCGCGTCGTAGAAGTGGGTGTAAAAGAGAAGCGAGTTGTCTCCCACAAGCTTGGCCTTTTTCGAGAGCACCCATACGAAGGCTTCCGCGGCGATGAGAATTGGCACGAAGTACTTGAAGACCTCCCACCTGAAGTCGACCTGGTCTAGGTTTATCAGCAGTATAAAGACTAGTCCACCGAGGAGGACGTATCCGAAATCGCGATAGAGCGGGTAGAACTTCTCCCCTGGCCCAACGTGCCGCCAGACGACGTAGAGGGAAGCGAGGGCAAAGGCCGCAATGACGAAGTAGCCGCCTGGACTGACTGTCAGGTAAGTCCTTGGGAGGATTCCCACATCTGTCATCGCCCTCATGAGCGGGCCGAGGATTATGTATGGAATCAACGCCTTGAAAAAGCGCTCGTCTATTTTTATCCCCATTCTCTTCAGGAGCCTGTACAGCAGGAGGACGGCTATTCCAAGGATTACTGCATAAACGAATGTGTTGACGATGTTGTAGCCCTCGTTGTTGATTATAGGCTCGATGAAGTACCTGTAAAAGAACTCGTAGAGACCCATTCGACCACCATAGACGGTTGTTCCGATAGCCTTAAAGCTTTTCCCACCATAGTTCCTACGGACGGTGATGGGAATGCATTTAATGCAGCTGCCGAGGGAAGTGTTGCTGGGCGAGAACCTCAAGGGAGAAGTCGTTAACGTTGCAAAGAGGCTGAGCCTTGGCGAGAGGGCTCTCATACTCTATGGTCCAAAGACTAAGGAGATCGCCGGGAAGGACGTCGAGAAAAACCTAAAGGAGGCCTTTGAGGTTAGTTCACTCATCGTAAGAGAGGCCACAATGGGCGAGGTTGAGAGAACGCTGGATAAAATAAGGGACGAAAACGTTAACTGGCTCATTGCCGTCGGCGGTGGAAGTATAATAGACGTCGCCAAGCTCGCATCCTTCAAGGCAGGTGTCCCGTTCATCAGCTTTCCAACGACAGCTTCCCACGATGGAATAGCAAGCGCTAACGCCTCGATAAGGGATTCGGGAGCGAAGACCTCCATCAAAGCCATTCCCCCGATAGCAGTCATAGCCGACGTCCAAGTCATCAAAACCGCCCCGTACCGCTATTTAGCGGCCGGCGTCGGAGACATGATCTCGAACTTTACCGCTGTAAAAGACTGGCAGCTGGCCCACAGAATAAGGGGCGAGTACTACAGCGAGTATGCCGCCTCTCTAAGTCTGATGAGCGCCAAGATGGTGATAAAAAACGCCGACATAATAAGGCTTGGCAACGAGGAGAGCGTGAGGAAGGTTATAAAGGGCTTGATCTCGAGCGGCGTTGCGATGAGCATAGCCGGTTCCTCACGGCCGGCGAGTGGTGCCGAGCATCTATTCAGCCACGCGCTCGACATGATAGCGCCGAAGCCGGCTCTACACGGCGAGCAGTGCGGCGTAGGAACCATAATAATGGCCTACCTTCACGGCCTCAAGTGGGAGAAAATTAGGGAAACCTTAAAGAAGGTGGGGGCGCCAACTAACGCATACGAGTTGGGAATTGACCCCGAGTATATCATCGAAGCGCTCACGATTGCCCATACCATAAGGCCCGAGCGCTACACGATACTCGGAAAAGAGGGTCTTACCAGAGAGGCGGCCGAGAAAGCCGCTAAAATCACTGGAGTCATCTGACGATCATCACTCACGGAGGTGTTTGGAATGGCAATAATCACGTTAGTTGGAGAAAAGCTGGCAAGGCCTGGGGTTGAATTCATATATTACGGCCCAGCAGAACCGTGCAGGACCTGTAAGCTCGCCGGGGTCTGCGTTGGAAATCTAGAGCCTGGAAGGCGCTACAAGATTCTGCGCGTGAGGAGCATGCCCTCGCACTCCTGCCCGCTCCACGAGGGCAAGGTCAGGGTCGTTGAAGTAGTGGAGCCCTCCATCGAGATAGCCATCGAGCCAAGGCTGGCCATAACGGGTTCTGTGATAAAGCTGAGCTTCGTGAACTGCAGCGACCCGGAGAAACGCGACCTGTTCCGCCCGGAGGGGCTCTTCGAGGGCGACAGCGTCAAAATCATAGAAATCCTCGGCGATGTGGAGTGCGACGGGAAAACCTACAAACTCGTCAAAGTAATGAGGAAAAAGGAGTGACACCCTCTTCTATTCTTTTTGTACTTCTGCAAACGCTATCAGCTCTTCTCCCCCTGCTTTGATCCTGTACGCCCTGAGCTCTCCATCAAGAAAGGCTTTTATCGCCGTCATTGTCTTCTCGCGCCTCCTTAAAAGTTCATGTGCTTCTTCGACACTCACCGCTTTGAACCTCAGCCTCTCACCAGGTCTGCTCTGAGCTACCAGCGGAACTTCAACCCGAGCAACCACCCCTATCTTTGCGTAGCCACCAGTGGTTTGGGCATCGGCCATCATGATTATCGGCTTCCCGTTTGCCGGAACCTGAATTGAGCCGATTGGAACGGCGTCCGTTACGATGTCGGCTCCTTTCTCCGAGTGCTCTATCGCCGGTCCGTCGAGGCGGTAGCCCATCCTGTCGGATTCGGGTGTAACTGTGTAGGCCTCGCTCGTGAAGGTTTCTATCCCGTGCTCGGTAAAGTGGTCGAGGTTCGGCCCGAGGATTACGCGGATAACTTTTTCCTTTGCCGAATAATCGGGCCTCAGCTCCCGGGGAAGAACTCTACCTTCCTTACCCGTTAGAATGGCGTATCCGAGCGTTAACTTATCACCTGCCTTTAAGGGCCTACCAAGGCCCGCCCGCGTATAGGTCGAGCAGCTGCCGAGGAGCCTTTCGCACTTTATCCCTCCAGCGAAGGCGATATAGCCGTATAGACCGCTCTTCAGCATTCCAACTTCCAGAACGTCACCGCGCTTTGCCCAGTAACTCCTCCAGGGTTCTATGGGGACGCCGTTGAGCCTGATCTCAACGTCTCCAGCTACCGCGAAAACTGCAGAAGCGTTGAAGCGGATGGTCGGGCCTGCGAGGAGGAACTCAAGAACCGGGGCGTTGTCAGGGTTACCAACTATGTAGTTGGCTAACCTCGCGCTCACTTCGTCCATGACACCGCTCACTGGGACGCCAAGCTTTCTGTAGCCGGTTCTGCCAAGATCCTGGACGGTTAGGACTGATGGAACCTTAAAAAGTTCGATCACGAGACCACTCCCCCCATATGCGGATTCTCATTAGAAATTATTAGAGTTTCTATTTCATCCTGGATAATCTAGATACCCCAGTACACATCTTTGGAAAATAAGTACGAGATTAAATTCAACTATTAAGGAGTTATAATATTCCACGATTTATTTTGGTATTGATATAATAATAGTTGGATAATTGGTTATACATTCCACGGAAATGTATATAAAGTACTATTTTATAATTGATTTGATGCTACGCTCCATATTATAGGCTCCCCATTATCACTGTTTAATCTCCAGCCACTACGGAAAATGTAAGGCACTAAAACATAGTACGGGGGGCCTACAGTGGGGGGAATGAGAATGGACCGGAGCACTCTAGCTTCGATATTGGCCTTTTTGGCCGCTGTTAGTATGCTTAGTACCTTCAACCCAACGATAGCTGCTGTAGAGCCTCAATGGACATACGACGTCTATGGAACACTCTGGGAAGTTGGCGTTTCTGGAGACGGGAATTATGTTGTCGCAGGAGACACCTGGTACTATGTGTATGGATTCGACGGTAACGGCAATCTGATGTGGGAATATGAAACCGATGGAACCATCTACGGTGTTGCCATTACTGAGGATGGCAGGTACTCTGTAGCAGCTTCAGATGATGGAAAAGTGTACTTTTTTGACCAAAGAACAGGAGATGTTCTCTGGACACACGATTTCTTAAGCCCAGTACTCGATGCATATATAAGTCTTAACGGTAGATACGTTGTTGCAGGGCTTTCAAATGGGGATGTATATCTTCTCGACTCCAACGGGAACGTTCTATGGAGCTATTCGACTGGGGATGGAGTAATGTCTGTGGCACTATCGAGGGATGGTTACTACGTTGGAGTAGCCTCTGCGGACGGATATATCTATCTTCTTAACAAGTACGGTGATCTTCTATGGAAAGAATCATTAACAGGAATGCCCGAGAGCATTGCAATAAGTCCTGAAGGAGATTATATTGCCGTTGGAGATGGCTACTACTATGTATATCTCTTTGATAAGGATGGAGATCTCCTCTGGAAATACGAAACAGGAGATGATATCTGGGGAATTTCTGTCTCTTCATACGGAAAATACATAACAGCCGGCGCAGACAAGATTTATGTATTCAGCAAGGATGGCTCGGTTGTATGGACCTACGACACAGGAGACCTCGTTAGAGGTATTTCAGTTAGCCCCAATGGCAATTATATAGTCGCTGGAGACGACAATGAGAGAGTTTACTACTTTTATCTTCCAGAATCAGCCCTTACAAGGGGCACAACAACTATTTTAGGCCACCAGGTAACAATTGAAGAAACCGTCTCAAGCACAGAGAAGAGCAGCGTTACAACTAACGAGACTGCAAGTGTGGAATACCAGGCTTCAACAATAATACAGAAGATAACAGTTAACATTAATGGACGGCAGCAGCCGGGCTATCTTATTCAGCATAATGTTTCAATCCTTAGTGTTCGGGGAAATCCGGTTGCTTTTAGAACAATAATTTCAGTGGATAAAAACTTAGCCTACAGCACAGATGATATGATCATTCCCTCAAATGCGATAATCCTTCAGAGAGATCCCGTTATAGCACTGGATATAAAAGATCCTCAGTCTGGAGACAATGCCCAGTACGACGTTATAGTGCTTACTCAAGCCTCTGAGTCAGAGTTTGTACAGGGAATTCAAATTGAACATCAGGTTATAGTTCAGCAAAACTCTCCAACCCAAGATACTGAATCTGATAAGGGCTCTACTTGTGGTCCTGCGGGCATAATGTTCTTCATTATAATTCCAGCAATATTGCTGAGAAGACGGTGAAGGACTGATGAGTCCTAAAAAGATTGTTACTTCATTTTTTCTTTTATTCTTATTATTCTTACAGGCATTTGATTTTACAATGGATGTACTCGATGGATTTAATATAAGCATTAATCTCCCTCCTCTACTGGAAAATCTCGCTCTTTTTGCAACCCTTTTTCTCTCATTCCTGCTGTTCCAGGAGTTTCTAGTTGTAGAGTTCAATCTCAACAAGCCAACTACTTATACCATCATAGCGATTTTTTTCCTATCGAACATTAATATAATGTTGAAGCTCATGGTGTCTGAGAAGAATTTAATGACGTACAAAATCCTGCTTAATGCTATTCCGATATTCCTGATCTTCATAATCCTTCCGATTGTTTCATATCTCCATTCAAAAAGCGTGAAAAAGGCTATTATGCTGGTGATATTCTCTGTGGTTGCTGTTTATCCAGTTTCACAGCTGTATCCTCTTGTGATGGATAAGTTTGTTGCGTTGGTGGCTACTATATACCTAGCATACTCCATATTAACATCAATGGGCAAGAGGGGTCTCAACATCAAAGAATTACTCGGAAAAGCACTGGACTTTGATGAGATTATCATTAAATACCTCCTAATAAAACCGTCATCTAGAGTTAATAAGTTCTTTTTCTATGTATATGCCCTGATAACATTCTACATGCTTTCAGATTTTGTTTTATATATTCTACCATCAACGACAAACCTTTGGGAAAATACTGAGTACCTAACCTACATAGGAGTGCCATTAAGTCACGTCCATCTGACACCCCTACTAACATTCTCACTGATTGCATACGTACTGCTCATAATATTTCCGCTTATTAGTATAATAATGGATGGAAAGCAACGTTTTCTTAACTATCTCGGAACTATCTCGGCCATAATTTTTTTGGCATTTCCTTCAGTCACCCTTTCTCCCCTGATAATCAGCAACGGGTATGGTGTTCTCATGAACATATGGACTATCCATGAGAAGTTCGGATTTTATTACATAATATTGGTTATCGGTATATTGGCCATATTTTTTGTTCACTTCAAGCGTGAGTTATCTCCCAAATTCTATTCGAACATGATCCAACTTGTATCATCTGCAATTATGATACCATACCTCTTTGTTTATTCCTATTCCATTGCAACCCATATGTTAACATGGTATGTTCACTCACCATACTTTATTTTTGCACTCCTTTTCTTTGCTTTTCTGTTATATTCGATGTTAATGATACCATACTATATAATCAAGCAGCTAAAAGACACTAGTCATGATATTCGCGTTCAACTAATGGTTTTTTACATCGTAATCTCCTTTCTTATTCACACACCTTCCGTGTATTCTACCTTATTTTTCGTCTTGTACACAATCTTCTTCTTATTTTCAAGTTCTGATCTTTGGATTGTATTTGACAAACTAACTTTTACTTTGTACGTCCTCGCAATTCTCGTGTTTAAAGAATACTTACTCTATGCGCTTCTCCTGTTGTGGGTTGTTTATCTCGGAAAATACTTACGTCATAAGTTACTTGGGGCTAACTTTGACATGATAACCAAGAGCTCACTGTTCCGGGGTGCCTTTCTCATTGGAGTGTTTGTTATACTTGGCAATTTTATTGGTGAGATTATACCCTTCGAGAAAACACTACCAGGCTTCATTCTTCTGTTCCTGTTTAGTGGTGCTGAAGAAATCTTGATGAAAGGAATAATCTATACTAAAACCCCAGGCTTTCTTGATGACAAGCTTTTAATAAGTACCTTGTTCCTTCTAACCCATTTATTAAATCCTGTAATTTTACTGACGTATCTTCCAGTTTTCTTCCTGTATTCATTTTATCTGTTCATGTATCAGTTTTTGAGTATACAGCTTTACGATGAGACTAACTCAATTCCATACCTTATGGCCATTCACTTCCTCGTAAATCTAGGAATATTAGTCATCTGATTTTCATCTAACATTTCCAAAAATACCTCTTCTTCAATCGGCACAAACTTCACGTAGTCGCCAGGCTGGAGAAGCGTTGGTGGGTCTTTCCGTGGATCAAAAAGCTTCAGAGGAGTTCTGCCGATGAGCCGCCAGCCGCCGGGGCTTTCGAGGGGATATATGCCTGTCTGCTTTCCAGCTATACCTACGCTTCCGGCGGGAACTTTCAGCCTCGGTTTTTCCAAGCGGGGGGTGGCTATTCTCTCGTCCATTCCACCCAGGTAGGCAAAGCCCGGAGTGAAGCCGAGCATGTAGACCCTGTATAGAGGCTTCGAGTGAATCTCGATGACATCATCCACGCTGAGGCCGTTGTATTGAGCGACGAACTCGATGTCGGGCCCGAAGTCACCACCGTAAACCGTTGGAATCTCGACTATTCTCGACTTTTCCTCATCAGGCTCAGCGGAGAGGAAAGGTTTCACTGCCTCGACGACCTCGGTATAGCTCACCATGAGCGGGTCGTAGTAGACGTAAACAGTTGAGTATGTTGGGACTACCTCGACGAGCCACTGAGGACTGGCTTCTTCGATGGCTCTCGCCACGGCGTGGACCTTTCTGTTTATCCCCTCATCTATGGCCTCGCCGAAGGAAATAACGAGCGCTGAGTCGCCAGCTGGTTTAAACTCGACCATGCTCTCACCTTATGAACTCACCCATCGGTACTACCTTGACGCCTTCCTCTTCGAGGACGCGCCTGATATAAGCTGTTATCTCCACAGCCTTCGGGTTGTCCCCGTGGACGCAGATTGTGTCGGCTCTGAGCTCAACCCATTCCCCGTTGATGGCCTTAACGCCGCCGTCCTTCACCATAGAGATAACGCGCTCGGCTATGAGCTCTTTGTCGTGTATCACCGCCCCCGGCTTCCCCCTTGGAACAAGCGTGCCGTCTGGGTTGTAGGCCCTGTCTGCGAAAACCTCGTGCGCAACCTTTAGTCCCATCTCCTCAGCTATTTCGGCCGCCCTTGAACCCGAGAGAGTTACGAAGATCAGCCCTTTGTCGAAGTCCACTATTCCCTCCATGACCGCCCTAGCGAGTTCCTCGTCCTTCACGAGGGCGTTGTAAAGGGCACCGTGCGGCTTGACGTGCTGGAGTTCCATTCCTTCAGCCTTTGTGAAGGCGTAAAGCGCGCCGATCTGGTACAGGATATAGTTCCTGGCCTCCTCGGGGGTAAGCTTCATGTACCTCCTCCCAAAGCCCATGAGGTCTGGATAACCCGGATGGGCACCGACGGCGATGCCCTTCTCCTTCGCAAGTCTGACGGTCTTCCTCATGACGATTGGGTCTCCAGCGTGCCAGCCGGTGGCAACGTTGGCGCTGGTTATGTGGTTCATGACCTCCTCGTCGAGGCCGAGTTTGTAGCGGCCGAAGCTCTCACCCAGGTCCGAGTTAAGGTCGACCCTCATTTCCATCACCGGGTTCATTTCGACAGAAATCTAAAAAAGGGTTTCTCCGAGTTTTGACCATGAAGGTTCAGGTCATCGATGCCGCGATATTCATCCAGGGGATTGACGTCGAAGGTGTAACCACTCCGAAGGTCGTTGAGGAGGTCAAAGACCCCGAGTCGAGGCTCTTCTTGGAGGGCCTGATTAACGCGGGGAAGGTTAGGGTGCTGATGCCCTCGCGCGAGAGCATCGAGGCAGTTAGGGAAGCGGCCAAAAGAACCGGCGAGCTAGGGGAGCTGAGCGAGGCAGATATGGAAATCCTCGCCTTAGCTTACGAGCTCAAGGCTATCCTATTCACCGACGACTACAACCTGCAGAACATCGCCAAAACGCTTGGCATCGAGTTCAAAACGCTCAAAAGAGGCATAAAGCGCGTTATAAGATGGAACTACATCTGCATCGGCTGCGGGAGGAAGTTCACAAGTGAGCCTCCTGACGGAATCTGCCCAGACTGCGGAAGCCCCGTGAGGCTCATTCCAAGAAAGCGCCCGAGGAGGCGTCGGCGCTCATAGGGTATATCATCGGTTCTCCTCATCCCGTCTTGGACTCGTCACCCGCCTCCCCGGGCGGCGTCAGGGCCAGTCCTCGTCATCACTAAGCTCGGTGCAATTCGCTGTCATCATCCGCGGTCGTTCATTGGAGGTAGTAAGATATAAGCTTTCTCAGCTCGAGGTTGCGTTCTGGCTTGAGCCTCAAAAAGCGCTTGAGCTGGTTGTTCTCGGCGATAAGGCCGGATAGCTCGATTGCCAGGATTTTGTTGTCCTCGCTCACGCCGTAAGCCTTGAAGCGCAGCGGAGCGTACTCCTTCTCCAGCTCCCACACCTTTTCCTCAAGCTCCTCAACCTTCTTCTCAAGCTCCTCAAGCTCCCCGCTCGGCTCCTTAAACTCACCAAGGAGAGCGATTTCAATTACCCTCTCCGGCGGGACAGAATACCTCTCGCTCAGCCCCTCAATCTCACTCCAGAGCTCCTCACCAAGCTCGATTTCGATTTTGCCGAAGCCCTTCTCGGGTTTAATGACGAGCTTCACCTCGCTCACACTCCATAAACGAATCGTTCACGATTTGTGAACTTTCTCCAGTTCTTTCTTTTTCTCTTCAAGCTTCTCCCTCAGTTCCTCGTTTTCCTTCCTCAGCCTGTCCCTCTCGGCCATCATGAGCTCTTTGTCCTTCAAAGCCTTCTCGTAAAACTCTCTCAGCTCCTCAAGCTCGCTCTCCATCTCGTGGAGCTTCTCCTCCAGCGCTTTAACTTTCTCCCCCAAAATCTCTTCGCGCTCGGCTTTCAACGTTTTCTCAACTTTTGGAAGGTGTTCTTTGATAAGGGCTTCAAGGTCTTTGCCCTTCAGAGATTTGAACTTCTCACGGGGCAAGACTATCTGGAGTCCATTCATTTTCTCTTCCGCTCCATCTCAGTTTTCCTATCATAGCAGAGGACATAGAATGCCAGAAGGCTCTTCCACTTTCCGTAAGGCTCAATGAGCTCGCGGACGTCTTTCTCTTTGACTTCTTTCACGTTCTTCCCAAAAATCTTCGCTATCCCCCTTCTCAGCCCTAGGTCGCCAGCGGGATAAACGTTCTTCCTCAAACCGTAGAGGAGAAACAGCTCGGCGCTCCATCTCCCGATTCCTCGGAACTTCGTGAGGTATTTAATGGCGTCCTTCTCGCTCCAGTCCCACAACTCGAGGTTCAGCTTGCCATTGAGGTAGAGCTCCGTGAGGGACTTTATGTATCCCGCGCGGTAGCCGAGTTTTGCCCTCTTGAGCTCCTCCTCACTCAGCGACGTTATCTTTTCAGCGCTCGGGAAGGCGTAAAGGTCGCCAATCCTTTTGCCGGCCATTTCGACGAGGTTCCTTATCGTCCTCTGGGCGAACTCAAAGTTAATCTGCTGCTGCGCTACTACCTCAACAAGGGCCTGGTAAGGGCTCGGGGCGGCAGGAACTGTGAGGCCGTAGAACTCATCGATAAGAAAAGCGAATCTTGAATCGACTATTTCGTTGTAAAAGGAGTCCAAGTCGGTACCAAGACCAAGGACGAATTTCAGCTTTTTCTCTGCTTCCTTCCTTTCCTGCCTACCCCATTCATCGGGGAATATGAAGCTCTCTCCGTCGAAGCCAGCCAGACCGTTCTCGAAGGCCTGCCAGAAGATTCCGTCGAACTTCCACGTGCCGTTCTTTACCATCTCATGGGTCGTTTTCTTCAGGTCAATCCCAGCCATCGGTCAAGCTTAACAGGGTTCTCCTTTATATCCTTTAGCGTCGAGACATAAAGACGCCTACCATCGGTGGAGCGTTTGATCTCGAGTTTTCCGGATTCCTCCAGAAAGCGCATCGCCTCCTTTATATCCTCTGCGCGAACGTTGAAAGCTTCCTTCAGAAACTCCCAGTACGGTTCATAATGAGCGTATTTAGCCGCCTCACGGACAAGTTTCCAGGCTCTCCCTACCTTTTCCTCACCCTTCGAGACTCGATAAAGTTTAACGAGCGTTTTCAGGCTCATGGTTGGGATTTGGCTCCCAACCTATAAATCACTTTTGGAAGACAGGCAAAAGATTTAAACCATGCAGTAGTATTAATAACAGGCGATAGGTATGAAGCTAAAGATTGCCCTGATCGTGCTCATTTTGTTCGTCACGTTCCTCCCCAGTGCGCATGCTCAGGGCAACACGGTTTATGTTGCCAAAATAGACGGCATGATAACCGGCTACACCGTAGATCAGTTCGATAGGTACATCAGCGAGGCAGAGAAGGCCAATGCATCGGCGATCATCATCGAGCTCAACACCCCCGGAGGAAGGGCCGACGCAATGCAGGAGATAGTGATGAGGATACAGAACGCCAAGGTTCCAGTTATAATCTACGTCTATCCCTCAGGGGGAATGGCCGCTTCCGCGGGAACGTATATAGCCCTGGGCTCTCACTTGATAGCCATGGCTCCCGGAACCGTCATTGGGGCCTGCAGGCCAATACTCGGCTACGGTGCAAACGGCAGCATAGTAGAGGCACCCCCCAAGATAGTCAACTTCTACATAGCGTACCTGCGCGAGCTGGCCGAGATGAGCGGAAGGAACGCCACCCTTGCAGAACAGTTCATCACTGAAGACAGAAGCGTCACCTCACAAGAGGCTCTTGAATACGGCGTTATCGAAGTCGTAGCGACCGATGTCAACGACCTCCTCCAGAAGGCCGATGGGATGGAGACCAAGATTCCGGTCAAAGGGAAGGGAAAAGTCGTTCTCAACTTCAAAGATGCGCGCGTTGTTTACCTGCAGCCATCTTTCAAGGACACTGTCGTTAAGTACATAACCGACCCCACTATAGCCTATATCCTTCTCAATCTTGGCTTTATAGGAATAATCTTTGGCTTCCTAACTCCAGGATGGCACGTGCCGGAGACCGCTGGGGCCATAATGCTCGTCCTTGGCTTGATAGGCCTCGGATACTTCGGCTACAGCAGTGCAGGGCTTCTTCTGATAGCCCTCGCGATGATATTCTTCATAGCCGAGGCCCTGACGCCAACCTTCGGCCTTTTCACTGTGGCAGGGACTATTACATTCATCCTCGGAGGGATAATGCTCTTTGGAAGCGGTGGAGGTGAGTACTTGGTGAGCGGAGCCATTTACGAAATGTTGAGGATAGTTATCATCGTCATGGCAATACTAATGGGGCTATTTTTCGCCTTCGGAGCAGCGGCCGCAGTGAGGGCCCATAGGAGGAAACCAGAATCAGGAAAGGAGGAGCTAGTTGGAGCCGAAGGAAAAGTCATCCAGGAGCTCAACCCCGAAGGCATGATCAGGGTTCACGGAGAGCTTTGGAAGGCCCTCAGCAAAGACGGAAGCAGGATTCCAGCAGGGGAGAAGGTCAGGATCGTTGAAATCAAAGGACTCACTCTTATAGTGGAGAAGGAGGGAGATTGAGATGGTGGCAATTAGCACAATGGTTTTGGGTATTGTTTTGTTGTTTGTTTTGATTATTGTGGCCTCCGCCATAAAGATAGTCAAGGAGTACGAAAGGGCCGTTATCTTCAGGCTTGGTAGGATAGTCGGAGCAAGAGGCCCAGGTCTGTTCTTCATCATACCAATATTCGAAAAAGCTGTTATAGTGGACCTCAGAACGCGCGTCCTCGACGTTCCGGTTCAGGAGACCATAACCAAGGACAACGTCCCGGTCAGGGTCAACGCGGTCGTCTACTTCCGAGTCATTGATCCGATCAAGGCCGTCACTCAAGTCCGCAACTACATAATGGCCACCAGCCAGATTGCTCAGACGACGCTGAGGAGCGTGATCGGCCAGGCCCACCTCGACGAGCTCCTCAGTGAGAGGGATAAGCTCAACATTCAGCTCCAAAAGATCATCGACGAGGCAACTGATCCGTGGGGAATAAAGGTCAGCACCGTCGAGATCAAGGATGTCGAACTGCCGAGTGGAATGCAGAGGGCCATGGCAAGGCAGGCAGAAGCCGAGAGGGAGAGGAGAGCAAGAATCCTTCTGGCAGAGGCCGAGAGGCAGGCCGCCGAGAAGCTTAGAGAAGCTGCCGAGATAATCTCCGAACATCCGATGGCACTCCAGCTCAGGACGCTCCAGACGATAAGCGACGTCTCCAGTGACAAGAGCAACATAATAGTACTAACGTTGCCAATGGAGATGCTCAAGCTCTTCAGGAGCTTGGCCGACACGGCAGATGTTGCCAGGATAAAACTCGAAAAAGAAGCTGAGAAAGAGTAAGTAGTGAATAGCTTTTCTTCTATCTTTTCTTTTCCCGGGTTGGACGAACCGCAAAAAATAAAAGTATTGCCAGCATACTTCATACACGCAAAACCGTGGTCCGTATAAAATCGAAACCCAGAAGGGCTTTATAGGAAGGGCGGTTACCGCTCATACTGGGGGTGTCAACTTTGGAAGGCCGTTCAATTGTTTTTGCATCTGGAAAAGGTGGAACAGGTAAAACAACGACGGTTGCAAACCTGGGTGTCGCACTGGCCCAGTTTGGAAAGGAAGTTATTCTGCTGGACGCTGACATCACAATGGCCAACCTGAGCCTCGTCCTTGGCATGGAGGACATTCCAATAACACTCCACGATGTCCTCGCAGGAGAGGCAGATCTCAAGGATGCAATCTACGAGGGTCCCGCCGGCGTCAAGGTCATCCCGGGTGGTCTCAGTCTTGAGAAAATAAAAAAGGCCAAGCCTGAGAGACTCAGGCAACTAATCAGAGAAATCGGCCAGATGGCAGATTTCGTTCTCATCGATGCTCCTGCTGGTCTCGAGATGACGTCAGTTACTGCCCTTCTCATAGGTAAGGAGCTTATAATCGTTACCAACCCGGAGATTTCAGCCATTACTGACTCTCTCAAGACTAAACTCATCGCAGAGAAGCTAGGAACTCTCCCGCTCGGTGCCATCCTCAACAGAGTCACCAACGAGAAGACCGAGCTCACCCAGGAAGAAATCGAGGCCATCCTTGAGGTTCCGGTTCTGGCGATGATTCCTGAGGATCCTGAGGTCAAGCGCGCCAGTGCCTATGGTGTTCCACTCGTCATCAAGAACCCAACCAGCCCAGCTGCGATAGCCATCAAGCAGCTTGCGGCAAAGCTCGCAGGTATCAGGTGGCAGGCCCCCGAGCCCGAGAGCCCGATCAAGAGAGTGTTCAAAGCACTGTTCGGAGGGAAGAGATGATGACCAGTGCCCTCCTCTATGGAATAGTTATCATCCTCATAGTGCTCAACATCGTGCTGCTGATGCTCTACTATTCCGCCAAAAGCAACCCATACTATGTCGTTTACGACGAAGAAACCAAGAATGCCCTTAAGAGGCGTGTCACCAGCCTCAAGGAGGACCTCGAGAGCGAGTTGATCGATTTTGACATCGAGGAATGGGAGAAGACCCTCGAAGAATCCATAGACGAAGAAGTCAGGAACCTCTGAGCTTTTCTAATCCTTTTGTTATTAAACATTTCTGTGGCGTTAAATTTTAAAAGCCCCCTTCTACTAATCCTACAGTGGAGGTGGGGCGCTATGAAGGTCAGGCTCGGCTATCCGGATAGGATAGTCGAGGTCGATGATAAAGCCGTCCATGTCTTTAATGGCAAACTAGTAAGCGCCCCACTGAGTGAGGTCGTGAACTACTATCTCAAAGGAGAGGGTCTTCTGCCCCCTGCAGTTAGAGCCGTGGTGCCAGACATAATTAGGGTGCTTCTGAGCACTGGAGAGCTCCATGGAGAGTTCCAGCCTGCCGTCGAATACGGCCAAGGACTCAGCGGCTGACCTTCTTTTACATTTGTCTGCCTAGCTCTATGGACGGCTGGGCGCATTTTAACAGTCTTTCAGTCGAAAACATTTAAGTACTCTTTTGCGCAATATTGGGAACTCGTGAGTAGATGGAGGGATGAACATGAAAGCGAAGGTTAGGATACTGGACATGTACAGCGGAAGGTATTCGGTGTTTATCAATGAGAAAGAAGCGAAGAAAGCAAAGCTCCACCCGGATGACCTCGTTAAACTTGAGGCAGGAAAGAAAACTGTCTATGGCAGCGTCGTCATAAGCAACCTCGTGAAGGAAGGTGAAATCGGAATCAGCAAGGACATACTCCAGCTCCACAGCTTCTCCGAGGGCGAGGTCGTCACGGTACTGCCCAGCGGGACCCCGGAGAGCGTCCGCTACATAAAGAAGAAGATGAAGGGCGAGAAGCTGAGGAAGGTCGAGATTGAGGCAATAGTCAAGGACATCGTCGATAGGAAGTTGCGCGACATAGAAATAAGCTCCTTTGTCACCTCGCTCGAGATAAACGGCCTCGACATGGACGAGATAGCAGCCCTGACCATAGCCATGGCAGAGACCGGTGACATGCTCGACATAGACAGAAAACCCATTATGGACGTCCACAGCATCGGCGGCGTCCCAGGAAACAAAACCAACATCCTGGTTGTCCCGATAGTTGCAGCGGCAGGCCTTACTATACCAAAGACATCTTCGAGGGCCATCACCAGTGCCGCAGGAACGGCCGATGTTGTCGAGGTCTTTGCAGAGGTCAGCTTCAGTCTAGACGAGATAAAGAGAATAGTCGAAAAAATAGGTGCTTGTATGGTCTGGGGAGGCGCGCTCAACCTCGCTCCAGCAGATGATATTACCATTAAAGCCGAGCGCGCGCTGAGCATCGATCCGGTCGGTCTCATGCTGGCGAGCATAATGTCAAAGAAATACGCTATGGGTAGCCAGTACGTCCTTATAGACATCCCGACCGGAAAGGGTGTCAAAGTAGAGACCGTTGACGAAGCCCGCGCACTGGCAAGGGACTTCATAGAGCTTGGAAAGAGGCTCGGCCAGTACGTTGAGGTCGCGATAACCTACGGTGGCCAGCCGATAGGCCACACCGTCGGTCCTGCCCTCGAGGCCAGGGAGGCGCTTCAGGCACTGATGAGCGGAACCGGCCCTGGAAGCCTCATAGAGAAGGCCACGGGCCTGGCTGGAATCCTCCTCGAGATGGGCGGCGTTGCTCCATCAGGAATGGGTAAGAAAATGGCGCGTGAGATACTTGAGAGCGGAAAGGCCTACCAAAAGATGCGCGAAATCATAGAGGAGCAGGGCGGAAACCCGGACATCAAGCCAGAGGAAATACCAATAGGTGACAAGACCTATACCTTCACCGCGCCGACGAGCGGCTACATCACCGGAATAGACAACAAGGCAATAACAGGTATAGCGAGAGCTGCCGGAGCACCGGAGGACAAGGGCGCCGGAATAGAGCTCTACGTCAAGGTTGGCGAGAAGGTCAAGGAAGGCGACCCACTCTTCACTATACACGCCGAGAGCGAGGCCAGACTCGACCAGGCGATAGTCTTCGCCAGAAGAGCGGAGCCGATAAGGATCGAGGGAATGGTGCTCCAGCGAATCGGCAACATCTGAAGTTGAGAATTTTCGTTTTCTTGTCTTATTCTCTTCATCTTGATATTTCCAAGTGTTCAGGACATCTTTTGAGAAGTTGCGCCAGGAAATGCAGCCAATCCTTTAAAAGTTACAACAAGACCCTGGGAGGATGCAGCAGAAGCAGGAATAAGCCTCAATCCCTCCTTCTGTGTCGCTCGTACCAGCCCCACTCCTTCTTTGGACCGAATGCCCTCACGCCCTTCTGGACAAGGGTTATCCTGAGCTCCTTGGCCATCTCGTGAGTTATCTCTCCGCGCTTCTCCATCCAGTTGATGATCTCGAGCGCCTCGTCGTCTGTCTCACATCTCCTCAGGAAGTCTATGATAGTTGGGTTGTAGCCGGAGAAGTCCCTGAGCTCATCTTCCTCGGCTATAGCTTTAGCCTCATCCGTTCTGTAAGCGTCTATCGGGACGCCCTCCCCCTCAAGCTCTCTCGCCAAAGCCGGAAAGCGTTCTTCAAACTCTTCTTTATCGTATTCCTGCCAGGCAAACTCGTCTATAGGGCGCTTCTTCTTTTTCTCATCCATGCATCACACCTGAGGGAACTATGAGTCAAGGGTTTATAAACTCTAAGTGGAATCCCTGTCCATGAGGGGTTCGTATTTTCTGGTCATCAAACTCGCGGAGGATAAAAGGGTAGCCACCAAAGGGCGGGAGTTCTTCCTGAGGAGAGGCTACTACGTTTACGTTGGCTCTGCCATGAACTCCCTCGAAAAGCGAGTGGAGAGACATTTCAGGAAGGAGAAGAAGTTTCACTGGCACATCGACTTTCTCCTAAATGAGGCCAAGCTTCTGAGAGCATACCTGATACCGAGTGAGAAGAGACTTGAGGAGAAATTATCACTGGAGACCGCGAAGTACGGCGAGCCCATTGAGGGCTTCGGCGCCGGAGACGTCAGAGTGAGTACCAACTTGTACCGCTTTGAAAAAGAGCCAGACAGTGTGCTCATCGAAATCCTCGAAAGGCTCGGCCTCGAGTGGAAAAGGGTTAAAAGCAGGGAAGAGATTATGGAATTCGGTGAGAGAAAATGAAGGTCAAAATTGGGAAGGTAGAATCTTACATCCACGAAAAGCTCGAAAAGGAAAAGCTTCACTTCGTTCTTCTTGACCCAGACGATTTTGCGGACAAAGTATGGGAGGCTGGAGAGATAGCCCGGATGAGTGAAGAGGCCGGCGTTGATGCAATAATGGTGGGTGGCTCGACCGGAGCCGAAGGAGAAGTCCTTGACAACGTCGTGAAGGCGATAAAGGAGAGCTCAAACCTTCCGGTTATACTCTTTCCGGGCTCTCATGGTGGAATAAGCAAGTATGCCGATGCGATATTCTTCATGAGTCTGCTTAATTCGACCAATCCGTTCTTCATAACCGGTGCTCAGGCTTTGGGTGCGTTCCAGGTCAAGCGCTACGGAGTAGAGCCGATACCAATGGCATACCTCATAATAGAGCCCGGAGAAACCGTCGGCTGGGTCGGCGATGCAAAGCCCATTCCTCGGCACAAACCAAAGATAGCAGCAGCTTATGCCCTGGCTGGCCAGTACCTCGGAATGCGCCTCGTTTACCTTGAGGCCGGAAGCGGCGCTCCGCAGCCGGTTCCTCCCGAGATGATAGCCCTCGTGAAAAAGGTAATCGATGTTCCCCTCATCGTCGGCGGCGGCATAAGGAGCGAGGAACAAGCAAAGACCGCTGTGAAAGCTGGGGCAGATATAATTGTCACGGGAACGGCAATCGAGAAGGCGGGCTCTCTGGAAGAGGCCAAAAACAGACTGGAGAGCATAATAAGAGGGGTCAAGGGGTAAAATTAAGCTTCGGAGAGCACTTTGAAAGTTATGGTTCCCTTTTTGATTATCTTTCTGAGCTCCGCGAGAAGCCTGAGAGCGTCATCCTCGACTATCTCCATTTTAATTTCACTTATACCATCTGCGTCAGGCGGGAAGAAGTGTATGTCCCGAATCTTGCCCCTAATCTTCTCATACAGACGACCCAGAATTTTCCCCCTGCCCTCATAGGGCAATTTTATGTCAAGTTCAACGATTTGCATACTCATCACCACTTTATTTTATGAAAAAAGGCCTATATAACCTTTCTCATGAGTATGGATTATCGAATCCCATCAGGAATATTCTCAGAGGTTATGAAAAGCCACCGGAAAACTTTTCTTTTATCGTTTCGATTTTTATTTTGGTGGTGCCCATGCGTGCTTTTATCTCCCTTGACCTAGAAGGTCTGCCTTACATAGTCAGCAGGGAGCACCTTTTCGTAAAGGGGGCTCTCTACTCTGAGGCCAGGAGAATAGCAACCGAGATAGTCAAAGTAACGGCCGAAGCACTTCACGAGAACGGTTTCGATGAAATTATTGTTGCCGATAGCCATGGACCAATGGTGAACATCCTCCCGGAGGAGATGCCCGAGTTCGTTGAGCTTGTCCGCGGCTTTCCGAGACCGCTCAGCATGGTGGCCTTCGCCAAAGACAGCGACGCTGCGCTCTTCCTTGGCTATCACGCCAAGGCCGGAACGGCTTATGCAACCTTTGACCACACATACAGCGGGGCTTCAATAGACAGGCTGGAAATCAATGGCGTTGAGGTCAGCGAGTTCCTTTTGAATGCCTACCTCCTGGGAAGCTGGAATGTCCCGGTAATCCTCGTAGGCGGAGACAAAAAGCTCATAGAGGACGACGTGAGGAAGTTCACACCCTGGGTGGAGGGGGTTGTTTTTAAGGAGTCGCCCTCACGCTACTCTGCCAAGAGCCCGAGCATGGTGAAGCTGAAGAATGAGCTCAGGGAAGGTGTTGCCAGAGCCGTTGAGAGGCTCAAGAATGGCAAGGCAAAGCCGCTCAAGACAGAAGAGCCGGTTCACGTTAAAGTCCGCTTCCTGAGGAGCGACATGGCAGATACCGCCGAGCTTCTTCCGTTCATCAAGAGACTGGACGGAAAGACTGTTGAGTTCAAGGCAAAGACTGTTGAAGAAGCGTACAGGGTGTTTGAGCTCCTTACCCTTGCCTCCGCGGGTGTAAGCGCAATAGTCACGAGGTAAAGCTTAAGTTTCTGGATGGCTAACACTATAACGCCCCCGGGAAACCGCGGGGAGGAGAGCGCCTCGGCGAGCTGTGACCTCCCTTCGCTCCCCGGGGGCACATCACCAATATACATTCAAAGCTGATATCCTTTTATATCGTGCAAGCGTAAATTCAGTGGTGACCAGTGTGCAGAGAAACATGCCCTGGTTATAGGGATTATGATAGGCTTCGTACTTGGAACAGTCTTCTCATATTCGGGTGAGGATTCAGCCAATCAACTTCCGGAAATGCGGGTATGTCCAATAGTAGACTACGAGATCCTCGAAGGATACACTATTCCGTTGGGCAGGGAAATCTCAAATGAAACGGATGTTACCAGAACCCTTGAGAGAGCGTATATAGAGCAGAAGAGCCCAAACTACCCCCTAGAAATTTTGAAAGAGCTCTACCGGGCTAAAAAACCAAACGCGGAACTTTTTGGAATATCATTCGTTTTCAAAAACAACACCCTGGAATACGGGAAGTACGGCCTGAGGAATGGCACCACTGAGGGAGACTTTACATTCGAGCCATTTACGGAAGATGAGAGCCAGAGAATAGACGGAGTGGGCCTCATAACAAAGAGATGGGCCGTGATTTTCCTCAGCATCTATGATACAGAAGGAGCAAACAGCGTAGAGGCCATAACCGTGGAAGTCCCGATCGAATGGAAGCGAGTGTATTACAGCGGAAGCGGGAAGATTGCAGTAACTTCACCCAACTATGTAAAAGTGGAGCTTCCAGAGAACCGGCGGATCAACTACCTCGTACTGGCCTTTCTGACCAACGGAAAGCTCCGGGACATGGGGGACATTCCCAAGATTACCGTAAGGGTGAATGAAATGGACTCAGTGCTTTCCAAGCCTCACTCCTCTTCCACGTAAGGAGCGGTTATCACCTTTCTTATCTCCCTCGCCTTTTTCGGGCCGATGCCTTCAACTTCCTGAAGCTCCTCTTCCGTGGCGGTGAAAACCCTCTCGACGTTGCCGAAGTGCTTGAGGAGCCTCTTCGCCAGGGTGGCCGAGACGTTGGGCAGTCCCTCGACTATCAACCGCTGCCTTTCGGCAAGAGTTAGGGCCTTCTTCTCGCTCCTCAGTCTTACCTCCTTCTTCCTCTCCTCCTGCTCGCGCTTGGCCATGAGGTATATGAACTGGGCCGTCTCTTCCGGTCCAGAGGAGAAGAGTATCGGCACGCCCCAGTCCAAAGTGACAGCCGCTATGGCACCCCTAATCGCGTTGGGATGGACGTTTCTTATACCGTAGAGCTGCCCCTCGATGATTATCACGGGCTTCTCGTAGGCCCTCTTCAACCTCTCCACCTGGTCGAAGAGCCTTCCATCGATTATGGACTGTATGAAGTCGTTGGCGCTCTTGCGCTCTATTCCGACCTCCTCGCTCACCACATAATCAGCAACGTCAAGCGTTTTTACCTCGACCTCGGCGCCGAGCTCCCTGAGATGCTTCGGCACGCCGCTCCTCAGCTCACGGTTGTCAACGTAAACGACTACGCCCTTTGGCTTTTTGACAAAGACAGGCTTTATCGGGAGCTTCTCGTAGATCTCCTCCTTCGAGGGCTCGGCCTTTTCACGTTTTTCTACTTTCTCCTCAGAGGGCTTCTCAGCCTCCTCAATTCCCTCGGCTTTTTCTTCAGCTAGCTTCTTCTTGGGCTTGAGAAAAGCATCGAGGGAAGTGATCTTACCCCTCTTCATATCCTCCCTCTCCTTCATCTCGACCTCAAGCTCACGGGCTATCTTCCTAATCGCCTCAAACATTCCCTTTTCCTTCCGCCTGGAGCTCCAGTAGTATGCCTCGTCGCGCGTTCCCTTCGCCATAAGAATAACGACCCTACCCGGCCTGTGCCTTCCAGTCCGTCCACGTCTCTGGATGCTTCTGATGGCGGAAGGCACGGGCTCGTAGAAGATTACCAGGTCGACTTCAGGGACATCAAGGCCTTCCTCACCAACGCTTGTGGCAACCAGAACGCTGAACTCTCTCCTCGAAAAGCGCTCTAACGTCTCTTTCTGCTGTTTCTGACTCATGCCCCGGTCGTTGCTCCTGCTGGCCTGACCAATGAAGCGCTCCGCGCTGACACCCATCGCTCGAAGCTCCTCGACTATCTTCTTTCCGGTGTCGCGGTAGTTGGTAAAGACGATTATCTTGGAGTTCGGCTTTTTCTCCAGCTGAGCCTTAACGAGTTCCTTAAGCTTCTCCATCTTTGGATGGTCTATCCCAAGCTCCTTCGCTTGGACGAGGAGGTATATCACTTTCCTCATACGAGGATCTTCCATCAGCTCTCTGCTCGACTTCGTCCGTTTGTCCTCGCGAAGCTTTTTGAGATAAGCACGGAGGGCAGTCAGTCCCTGCGTCTCAAGGAGCTCAATCGCGTGCTGGAGCTTGACTGCTTTAGCCTGGTACATCCTCAGCCTTCCAATCTCGTAGTTGCCCCTCGCGACCTCCGGGTTGATTTTTGAGCCCGCCTGGAGAACTTCCTTCTTTGAGATGTCTGGCGAGTATGAACTCACAAGCTTAAACTGAGCGAGGGGCTTGAGGCTCTCCTTGAGCATCTCCCTCAGGAGGGAGCGGACCTCCTTGTAGATGCCTGGAAGGTCGACCTTGACCCACTCAAAGGCTATCCTCTGGACGTAGGGCTTCACATCCGGCGAGCTCTCGGTTCTTATCTCGATGCGCTCTATCCCGAGGTTATTGATTATTTCCCTTATCCTCACCTCGTCGCTTCCCGGGGAGGCCGTAAGGCCAAGAACAAGCGGATGTTTAGCAGTCTTGAGGTACTCCCTTGCGATGAAGACGTAGGAGTAGTTGCCCACCGCCCTGTGGGCCTCGTCGAAGACGAGAAGTACGACGTCCTCAAGGGAGATCCTGCCTGTTAAAATGTCATTCTCTATCGTTTGAGGCGTGGCAGTTATTATCACGCTTTTCTCCCAGGTTTCCTGCCTTGTTTTAGGTGAGAGCTCCCCTGTCAGGACGTTTATTTTCTCCGGAGGAATGTCAAAGAGCTTTTTGAAGCTCTCCGCATGCTGTAAAGCCAAAGGCTTTGTAGGGGCGAGCATTAAAACTTTACCGCCGTATTTTTGAAGCCTGTAGTCGGCGATAAGCATCGCGATGAGCGTCTTTCCTAATCCGGTTGGCAGAACAACAAGGCAGTTACGCTCCTTGCACCTCGCGTAGATGACCTCCTGGTAAACGCGCGGCTGGATTAAGTCCCTGCGAAGATACATACTCCTATCTCCTCAACGAAGTTTATAAATTCTAGGACGAACTGAGGTCATGCTACTCACGAGACACGCCAAGGAGAGACTCGTCAAAAGACTCGCTAAAAGAAGAAAGCTCGAAAGGGTTTATTCGGCACTTTGGGAGTTTTTGGAGCGCTCGAAAAGGATAGACGTGAACGATAAGGTCGTGATATTCACTGACGGGCGAAAGAGCCTCGTCTGTGTTAGGCTCGAGTGCGAGAGGCTCCCCCTGGAGGAAATAAGGCACCGTGTCGAAAAGATAGAACGTCCTTACGAGTGTGTCTTTCTCGATGGCAAGCTCGTGAGGGAAACACTCCCGAGAAAGTTCCTCGAGCTAATTCCAGAGGGTGAATACTGCTTCTACATCAACCGAGAGAAGAGGAGCCTTTACATAGGCAGCGAAGGGCCGCTTTTGGCAATAACCTTGAGGCCGGCGAAGAGGGAAGAGAGAGAAAGCTAAGCATTTTCCCCGACGGGCACTATGTATATCTCCCCGAAGGGTTCCTCTTGAATCAGCTCCACCTTGCCCATGTTGGAGAGAAAGAGAAGGTAGAGGAAGGTTCTGGCAACTATTTTTGGACTGGGGTCAAAGACCAGGTCCCAGAACCTTATCGGCTCCCTGGTCTCGCTGTAGAGCTTCCTGACTATCTCGTGGAGCCTGTTGACGTGCTTCTCAATGTCAACTCTGAAGTCATCGACGACGAATATCTCCTCCTCTATCTCGACCTTCTTCTTTTTCCGCGGCTTCCTCTTCTCGGCTTCCTCAAGGGCGTCCATGAGGGCATCCAACAGGTCATCAAAGGTGTAGTAACGCTCCACCCTCCTGAGCGGAGGTGCCAGAGGCTCGACCTCGACGCGGATGCGCTCCTCGTGCTTCTCTTCCTCCTCTTTCTCGTCCGCGTACAGCAAAGCTTCACTCTTCATCCTGACGAGAATTGAAGCAGCTAAGATGGCCCTCGCGGAAACGCGGAGGTCGAGCTCCTTCATCTCCCTGAGCCTTTCTATGTACTTTTCTGTAAGGTCGACTATATCGATGTTCCATGGATCCACCTTTCCCATCTGGACGAGCTGAAGGAGTATATCGACGGGAGTGATTTCCTCTTCCCTGCGGGATTCCATGGTTCTCACCCGCTTAGATGGCCGAACATCTCGGCGTGCTCGGCCTCGCTCTTCTTCCTTGCCTCCTCGAGTATCTTCATGGCCTTCTCAAGGCTGAGCGCGACGACCCTGGAAACACCGTTCCTCATGGAGACACCTATTATCTTCTCTGCGTTGGCCATCATGACGTCTCTGAGAGTTATGACAATGAACTGGCTGTTCTCTGAGGCCTCTTTTATCAAGTCAGCAACGCGCTTAACGTTTGCATCGTCAAGATGGGCGTCTATCTCATCGAAGAGGTAGAAGGGCGCTGGCTTGTAGCGCTGGATTGCAAAGACGAACGCTAAAGCGGTTAAGGCCTTCTCGCCACCGCTCATGGCTTCAATCCTCTTGACGTCCTTGCCGGCTGGCTTGGCTTCTATCTCCAGTCCACCTGCGAAGGGGTCATCGGGATTTTCGAGGATTAGCCTCGCGCTTCCACCCGGTGAGAGCTTGGCGAAGAGCTCGGAGAAGTTCTTGGCGATCTCGTTGAGGGTCTGCATGAAGACGTTCCTCTTCTGGCCTTCTATCTCCTCGATGAACTCCTCTATGCTCTCCTTCTCGGCGACGACCTGCTCGCGCTTGCTCTTCAGCTCAAGATAACGCCTCTCGACGACCTCAAAATCCTCGATGGCCTTCATGTTAACCGGCTCGAGGGAGCGTATTTCCTCCTCCATGCGCTCTATCTCTTCCTTCAGTGCCTCGAGCTCCAGCGGTATCTCCTTGATAGACTTGATGAGCTTGGCGTCGTGGTGCTTGAGCTCCGCCTGCTTCTCCTTGAGGGTAGCCTCGTACTGAGCGAGGCGTATCTTCAGCGTGTTGGCCTCTATCCTGAGGTTCTGGAGCTTGTTCGTGAGCTCTTCCTTCTCGGCGCGGAGCTCAACTATCTCGTTCCTGAGCGTCTCCCTTCTCTCGCGGAGCTCCTTGAGCTCGTCCTTAACGTTCTCCTCTGCTTTCTTGAGCTCCTCGAGATCCTTCTCAAACTCCTCAATGGCCTTCTCATTTTCGACTATGTTGCTCTTAAGGGCGCTTATCCTGTTGATTAAGCCCTCAATCTCCTCCTCCAGGTCAGCTTTCCTCGGGAGGAGCTCTTCGTTTATCCTTATCTCAAGGTTCTCCAGCTTGCTCTCGACCTTGCTGAGCTCTTCTCTGAGGGCGCTTATCTCGTGCTCGACCTCTCTTATCTTCTGGTTGAGCTCTCTGGCCTCCGGGTTCTCCAGTGCCTTCTTGAGCTTCTCCTTCTTCTTCTCGAGCCTCTCTATCCTTCCGCGGAGCTTTGCCATCTCACCCTTCGTATCGTGGATCTTCTTTTCGAGCGCCTCGATGAGCTTCTCGCTCTCCTCAATTTCCTCTTTCAGAGCTTTGTCCTCCGCTAAAAGTCTGTCCATCTCGCGCTGGATGACCTGGAGATCCTTGCTCAGGTCGCTCTTCCTCATTCTCAGCTCAAAGATCTCGTTCTGGAGGCCTTTAATCTCAAGCTTGAGAGCGTTGATTGCAGACTCGAGGGCTTCCCTTTCCCTCTCGAGGGCTTCGACCTTTCTCCTCAGCTCGTCGGTGTTGATTGAGAGCTTGCCCCTCGGTCTGTAGTGGCCGCCCGTAATCGCTCCGCTCCTCTCAAGGAGTTCGCCCCCAAGGGTCACCATCCTGACCTTTCCGATGCCAACTGCCCTCGCCTCGTCCATGTCGCTCACTATGAGTGTGTCTCCGAGGGCGTAGGCAACGGCGTTCTTGAAGCGCGGATCGTACTGAACGACGTCCATCGCAGGGATACCCAGCGAGGGCCTCTCCTTCATGGAGCGCGGCTTTATCTTGTTGAGCGGGAGGAATGTTAATCTTCCGAGCTTTTTCTCCTTGAGAAGCTTGATCGCCTTCTCAGCAACCTTATCATCTTCAACAACAACGTTGTCGTAGTTGCCGCCAAGGGCGACCTCCACGGCCAGCGCGTAGTTTTCGTCCCTAACACTTATCAGCTCACCCAGAGACCCGTAGAGGCCGGGTATGTTCTGAGATTTCAGGAACTCTATTGCCCTGTTGCCTCTCACTTCCCTCTGGGCTTCAGCCTTTATCAGCTCCTCCCTGGCCTTAACGAGTTCACTCGAAACCTTGTTCAGCTTCTTCGTCTTCTCTCCGAGTTCCTTCTCGGCTTTCCTCAGGCGAGCCTCGGCCTTTGCCATCTTACCATCTATCTCACCAAGTTCGGAGCGCTTGCTTTCCAGGGAGTTCTTCGCTTCCTCGATCTTGGATTTGAGGGCAACCCTCTTTGCATTGTGCTGGGCTATCTTGGCCTTGAGGCGCTCTATCTCCTCCTCAAACTTCCTCACATCGCCCTCTTTCATGTAGAGTTCCTTCTTGGCCTCCTCCAGCTCGTCGACGACTCTGTCGAAGTCCTGCTTGGCTATCGCAAAGTCTCTGTCTATCTCTCCCAGCTTGATGACAAGCTCGTTCTTGACGACTTCCTTCTCCTTTATCTCAGCCTTGAGCTTCTCCCGTCTCTTGCTCCAGCGCTGGATCGCGCTTTTGCTCTTCTCTATCTCCTCTGAAACCTTCTTGAGTTCCTCCTTGGCCTTAGCAAGGCGGCGCTGGCTGTCCTCTATCTCCTTCTGAGCGAGCTCAATGTTCTTCCTTGCCATCTCTATCTTCGACTGAACCTCGCTTATCTTTCTGGTGACCTCCAGGATGCCATCCTCGCTCTTCTCCTCCAGCTCCCTCTCGACCGTGTTAAGCTCCCTCTCCCTCGCTATTATCTCCTTGGCTATCTCCTTGAGGCGCTCCTCTATAGCCGCCATCTCGGCCTCTATACCCTTGTCGCGGACGGTGCTTTCTTCGATAAGATTCTCGATCTTTCTAATTTCTCCAAGAAGGAGCGTAACCTTAGCCTTCTCAACACGCTCCTTTAGGTCGAGGTACCTCAAGGCGTCGTTCCTCTCCTTTTCAAGTTTGTCGAGCTGGGCTTTTACCTCCCTTATGAGCAGGTCAACGCGCGCGAGGTTCTCCTCCGCCTGTTTAAGCTCCTTCAAAGCCTTCTCCTTCTTTGCATCGTATTCCGCTATGCCCGATATTTCGTCAATGATCATCCTCCTCTCAGTGGGGCTCATCTTGATGAACTTGGTGATGTCCCCCTGAAGAACTAAATTGTAGCCCTCCGGAGAGATCATGGCTGCACTTAGTACGTCGAGGATGTCGCTTCTGCTCGTCCTCTTGCCGTTGAGCCAGTAAGTGCTCCTGCCATCGGGATAGACGCGGCGCTTGATAACGACCTCATCCTCATCTATCGGGAAGCCCCTGTCCTCGTTGTTGAAGTACATCGCAACCTCTGCGTATTTAGCGGGAGGTTCAGTCTTTGTACCAGCGAATATGAGGTCGCTTATCCTCGTTGCACGCATGGCTTTTGCGGATAGACCACCGAGAACGAAGAGAACGGCGTCACCGATGTTGCTCTTTCCAGAACCGTTGGCACCTACTATTGCTGTGAATCCCTTAGAAAGCGGAACAACGACTTTTCGGTTACCGTAGGATTTGAAACCTTTCATTTCAATCTTCTCGATGTACGGCATGCCCTACACCTAAACTGGAGAATGACGAAGAAGGTTATATAACTTTACTTTTTTCTTCCGAAAGCCTCGCCCTTTAGGGCGGGGATGCAATAATCGAAAATTCGGTCATAAAACAGAAACTCTTTTAAACTCCTGCAACGTAATAGAGCCTCGGAGAGGCCACAGGGAATACCCGATGAGACGAGGGGTTTATTGTGTCCCACCAACCATTGGTGGGAGGACGCCGTAAGGCGTTCCTTCAACGCCGCCTTTGGGCAGTCTAAAACTCTAAAAGGTGGCCTCTAAGCGATAACCCCGATCCCGCTCGGGCGGGTAGGGGTAATGGGGGCGAGACCGTCCCTGGGGGCTGAACCGAAACTGGCAACGGGAGTAGGAGATGAGCCCCCGAACCAATGAACCTCCTTGATAGGTTGGGGTTATGACTCCCGAGAAGAACCCGCACCCATCAAGGCAGGGAGGAGGTCAGCTACTCGACAATCCTCTTGAGGATGTTGAGAACCCTGTCGTCCAAACCATCACCAACGGTCACATAGAAGTCCGAATTCATGAGAAGAGCTATATCACGCAGCTTGCTAACAAAGCGGAGGGTTGGTTCAACACCATTCTCAATTATGAGATACTCAACAGCATCGAGAACAACATCTGCCTCCTCCTGCTGAAGATGCTCCCAGACCGTCTGTTCGATCACATGAAGCCTCGAGGGATGAACCGCATTGGGATGGGACACCTTGGCGAGCCATATCTGGTGGACGTTGTGTCCTTGGATTTCAAAGGGGGGCCTCCGGGTTATGAGTATTTTTTTACGATTCGCGTCTTTTATGAGTATATCATTAAGCCGTCGATAATCCATTATTCTTGACCCGATTCGTAGGGGCCTCCCCTTTAGTAACATAACCACCACTTCACGCAGATTACTTGATACATCAGGATTAAGGCATGACCAACGCAAGTTCGGTATGCCCTATATAAATGTTACTGTGAGTCGGATAAAAAATTTCACAACAAGTCATTTGGTTCAGCTAACTCCTGGAAAAATAACAAAAGATTGGAAATTCTTGAATCCTATGCCTAATCAATCTCCCTTTCTCTCACAGAGTTCGAGCAAAACGCCCGTTACAGCCTTTGGATGTATGAATGCGATTTTCGCACCACCTGCACCGATTCTGGGCTGTTCGTCGATCAGTCTGTAACCCGCTTCCTTCAGCTTTGCAAGGTGCTCCTCTATGTTTTCAACGCCGAGTGCTATGTGGTGTATGCCTTCACTACGCTTGGCAATGAACTTGGCTATTGGGGAGTCCTCGGCCGTTGGCTCCAGAAGCTCGATCCTGCTCTCGCCGACGTGGATTATCGCAGTTCTAACCTTCTGATCCGGCACTTCTTCAATCTCCTCGACCTTGAGGCCGAAACCTTCCCAGATCTTTATGGCCTCTTCAAGGTTCTTCACTGCAATACCAACGTGGTCAATTTTCTTTATCATACCCTCACCCCCAGAGTTTTTTCAAGAACCAAATCCGCGGCAGAGTACGGGTCTATCTCCCGCTTCACAATTTTATCTATCAGGCCCGAAACCTCTTCCTCGTCGAGCCGCTCACTTATCATCTTCGCTATTCTGCCAGAGATTATAGTCTTAACCTCTTCTTCGGCACGGAACTTCCTCTTGCGCTCTATTTCGCCGCTCCTTTCGAGGAACTCATGGTGATCTTTTATTGCCTTCCAGAGGTCTCTTATGCCTCTCATTGTCGTCGCCACGGTCTCGACTATCGGCGGCCTCCAGCCGCGCTTCTCCCAGCGCTCCTTCTCGAGGTCGAGCATCAGATTAAGTTCGAAGTAAGTGGCATCTGCCCCCTCTTTGTCGGCCTTGTTTATAACGAAAACGTCCGCTATCTCCATAAGGCCAGCCTTAATCGCCTGTATGTCGTCGCCCAGACCTGGGACCGTAACGAGAACGACCGTATCAGCAGTTTTGACGATGTCAATCTCTATCTGGCCTACGCCAACCGTCTCAACGAAAATAACGTCGCAGCCGTAAGCATCGAGCACCTTTATCGCGTCACTCGTGGCCTTGGCCAGTCCACCTAGGGAGCCGCGTGTGGCCATGCTCCTGATGAAAACGCCCGGGTCGGTTGAGTGCCTCTGCATCCTTATCCTGTCGCCGAGCAGAGCGCCGCCGGTGAAAGGTGAGGTTGGATCAATGGCTATGACGCCGACAACTTTGCCTTCCTCCCTCGCGACCCTGATCAGCTTGTCGAGAAGAGTCGATTTTCCAGCTCCGGGAGGGCCGGTGATACCGACGATATAAGCATTGCCCGTGTAAGGGTAGATCTTTTTGATTACTTCTCTAGCTTTCTCCTCGTCGTTTTCCACGAGGGTTATCAGCCTAGCCGTGGCGCGCTTATCGCCCTGGAGCATGCGTTCGATCAGGTCGTCTATCATCGTCACCACTCGGACAAATTATCCAGAAAGAAATTATAAAGGTTGGCTTAGCTCGAGAACTTCTTGAGCTTAGGAACATTCTCGTCGATGAACTTTATGATTTCACTTATTGGACTGCCGGGGCCAAAGACCTTGGCAACGCCCATCTTTTCAAGTTCCTCTGCGTCGTCGGGCGGAATTATTCCACCGGCAATGACAAGAACGTCCTCGTTCACCTTCAGACCCCTCTCTTCGAGGAGCTTGAGTATCTTTGGGATGAGAACCATGTGAGCTCCGGACAGAATGCTTATGCCCAGAACATCGACGTCTTCCTGGATGACGCTCTCCACTATCTGCTCGGGTGTCTGCCTTATTCCAGTGTAGATGACCTCAAAACCAGCATCGCGTAAAGCCCTCGCAACGACCTTAGCTCCCCTATCGTGACCGTCAAGTCCTGGCTTTGCAACGAGAACTCTAACCCTGGAGCGCTCGACCATTTCCACCACCGGGAAGATTTTGTTTCAGGCGGTATTTAAAGGTTGTCAAAACTCAAGGTTGAGCTTTACGTTGGATATTTTGTCCAGAAGGTTTTTAATCGCCTTTCCTTAGGTTGAAACATGATGGACCTTCACACCCACACCACGTACTCCGACGGAACCGGAAGCATTCCCGAAAACATAGCCGCGGCCGAACAGAAAGGGCTGAGACTCCTCGGGATAAGCGACCATATTCACTACCTCACCACAAAGAGCCTCAACCGATACGTCAGAGAGATACGCCAGTGGAGCGAAAGTGCCGAGCTCGTCGTTTTAGCCGGGGTGGAGGCCAATATAATGCACGGGGGAGTCGATATAACCACGGACATAGCCAAGAAGCTCGACTACGTCATAGCAAGCGTTCATCTGTGGGTGGAGACGCCAGAGGAACACGTCGAACTTGTTAAACTCGCCCTCCAAGACGAGAACGTTGACGTAATCGGCCACTTTGGGGCGAGCTTCCCCTACACAGGCTATCCAAGCGAGGAGGGCCTGAGGGAGATACTAGAACTGGCCGAAGCGAATGGAAAGGCCTTCGAGATAAGCTCACGTTATAAAGTTCCCGAACTGGACTTTATCAGGAAGTGCATAAAAAGAGGTATAAAGCTCACATTCGCCAGCGACGCTCACTGGCCGAGGAGTGTCGGAAACGTAAGCTGGAGCGAGAAGGTCTTCAGGAAGGCTGGAGGAAGAAAAGAAGACCTTCTCTTCTCGGAGCTTTTATAAAACCTTAAAGCCGAGCTCCCTAAGTTTCATAATTATCTCAATCGGGAAGCCGACAACGTTGTAGTAGTCACCCTTGATCCATTCCACCAGAAGGCCTCCCTTCCCCTGTATGCCGTAGGCGCCAGCTTTATCCATGGGCTCGCCAGTTCTTATGTACGCCCATATCAGCTCGTCGCTCAGCTCCCTGAACTTGACTTCCGTGATGACGGCACCCGAGACCTCTTCTCCCTCGTAGATTATGCAGTAGCCGGTCGTGACGCAGTGAACCCTGCCGCTGAGGAGCTTCAGCATCCTGTAGGCCTCTTCCTCGCTTCCCGGCTTGCCGAGGATATGGCCATCGATGGAGACGACGGTGTCGGCACCGATGACAGTCCCGCCGACGCGGTTGTAAACTTCCCTTGCTTTCCTCCTAGCGAGCTCAAGGGCGTAAGCTCTCGGCTCGGTCAGGGAGCACTCCTCGCTCGCGTTGCTCGGAACTACCTTGAAGTCCTTAATGAACCTGCCAAGTATTTCCCTTCTCCTCGGACTTGCTGAGGCCAGCACTAACATGGTTGGGCCTTCGGAAAAGGGTTAAAAAAGCTTCCGAGAACTAAAGCTGGCGATGACGACAATTTCGCTAGCTGAAGTCGCGCTCCACGCGGCAGGATGATGAGTACCCTCGCAGCTGAGCCATCATGCAGTTTCTTTCCGGCATCCAGCCCATTTTTCAATGCTAGAAACCACCAGATAGACGAAGGCAAGGATCCAGAGAGCACTTCCAATTATCAGGGCCCTTGGGCCGACTATGAATGCGAAGAGATAAGCAAAGAACCCTCCGATCGCCAGAGCCTAAAAGATCTTATCTTTCCAAACCATCACCTTCACATCCCTGCTCTTCAAACTTTTTCAGGCTGGATTCAAGCTCGGCAACCTTTGATTCCAGGCGCTCAACCTTCATCGTAAGCACAAGCAACAGAAAGACCAAAACAATAAGAGCAGTAGCGAAGAGAAAGGCTGCATCGCCCCTTTCCTCTGGCTGAACCCAGAGTATCAACGCAAGCGATGTCAGCACCGCAAAGAGCACGGAGAGATCCCTTATGAGCCTCATTTCAGCCATCCCCCTCAATCTTTCTTCTCAGCGCTTCCACCTCGCGGCGAATACTTTTGACCTGTGAATTCAGGCCCTCAATCTGGCTCCCAATCTCCATGATGACCCAGCCAACCGTAGCGAACAGCAGAACCATCATCAGGACTGGGAACCATCCCATGGGATACACCATAATGAGGATCGAGACAACGATTATCGCAAACCCCACGGTGGAAATACTAGCCATCTATCACCCCTCCGGAGCGTTTAAGGGCATCCAGTTCACTCCTAAGGGATTCTAGCTTCTCGTTGAACTCCCGCCGCATCTCCCCCATCTTCCACACGACGAGGCCAAGGGCAATGACCACAGAGCCGACGATCCAACTGCCCGCAAACAGGAGCAGAAAGCCCAAACCGGTAATCACTGCACCTGCAACCTCCATGCCGTCCCAATTTTCTCCCATTCACTCACCTCTCCGCCCTTCAAGCTTTTCACGCACTTCTTCGAGCTCCTTCTTCATGGCATTAACTTCGCCGCTCAGTTCGGAGACCTTCACAAGGAGAACCACAATGAGGATTAAGGGGAGCAGCCCCAAAAAGAGCTTCATGATCTCAGGTCCGCCAGGGATGAATGGCATTGCTATGAGCATGATGAACAACACTGCACCGATGGTTGCCAAAACATCAGCCGCACCCACTAATTACCACCATATAAAAGAAGAAAACAAACCATAAAAAGTTTTCGAAGTCGGCGAGGTCAGGCCGAGGCCCATATCGGAATGCCCGCATCGAGGAGCCTCTTCAGCTCCTTCCCTATCGGCGTGCTCTTGCTTACCTTGACGAGGCCCTTCTTGCTCGGCGTTGCAGTGAAGACATACTGCTCGCCGCCGTAGAACTTGAGCGGCTTCTTAGCATAGTCTGGCGAAACGCGGAGCACTATCGTTTTCTTTTTCTCCTCGACATCGACGGGTATCCTCTCCTTCGGCTTTGCCGCTTCCCTCTCGGCAAAGCTCTTGACGTCGATGCTTATCCCTATGCGCTTTTCAAGCTCGGTGATGCGCTTGCCCTTCTTCCCTATGATTGCAGGAATGTCGAACTCGTCGGCATAAATAACCGCCTTGTGCGGGCTGACTATCTCAACCTCGGCGTAGACATCCGGCAGGAACTTCTTTATCTCCTGCTTGAGCCTCTTCTCCGCAAGCCTCAGCGCCGGTGCTTTCTCCTCCTTCTTTACTGAAACAACGCTTATCTCCTCACCGTAGGTGTATATCTCGTACTCAAGCTCGCCCGTCTCAAAGTCGCGAACCTCGATGACAGGCCTGGCCAAGTCCTCTTCTTTCATACCGCTTGGCACCTTAACGAGGTACTCCAGTGTCAGGACCTTGGCGACCTTTCCTGCCTTGATGAAAATCACGGTGTCGACTATCTGGGGTATCATTCCCAGCTCGACCCTTCCGATGAACCTCTGGATCGCATCGATGGGCTTGGTAGCATGCACGACACCAACCATTCCGACGCCTGCAAGTCTCAGATCAGCGTATATTTTGAAGTCGCTGGTCTTTCTCATCTCGTCGAATATCGTGTAGTCTGGCCTGACGAGGAGGAGTATGTCTCCCGTCTTTTCCATTCTACCGGCCAAAGCCGTGTACTGGGTTATCTCGTCGCTCACCTGCAGATCCCTCGGCTTCTCCATTGTTTTCACTATCTTGCCCATGGAGGCGTAGTACTCAGCCAAAGCCTGTGCGAAGGTTGTCTTTCCTTCTCCCGGCGCACCTGCTATGAGTATTCCCTCCGCCTTATCCACAAGCCTCTCCAGGAGCTTCTCGCTCAGATCGTAGTCCTCTATACTCAGCTTTGTGACGGGTCTAACGGCAGTTATCTCAATCCTGTCTGCAAAGGGCGGCTTGGCAATAACTATACGGTAGTTTCTGAGCTGGACGACGGTCGCTCCTGGCTCGTCGAGTTCTATAAAGGATTCTGGATCACGCCTCGCGCGCTCGACTATGTCATCGGCAATCTCTTCGAGCTCTTCGTCGGTCAGAATCTCGTCACGAACGGGAACGAGCTTCCACTCTCCCGGCCTTCCCTTCTTTGCCATCGGCCTTAAGCCAGCTTTCAGGTGAACGCTCATCGTCGTCTCGTCAAAGAAGTCCTCCAAGCGGTGCCTGACTTCTTTCTTGGCCGTCAGGTAAATCACGTCTATACCCTTGGCGATGGCTATGTCCCTCTGCACCTGGTCACCGGTTATTAGAGTGGCGCTCAGCGTCTGGGCAACCTCCCTGACCATGTGGTCTATTTCTCCAGCCTTCGCCCTACTTATCTGCCAGAGCTCGGGCCGCTCGCCGTAGAACTCGAGGAGTATCTTTCCTTTATCGGACATCTCACGGAGCTTCTTGAGCTCCTCAAGCCCTACATGGCCTATAGCCTTGCCCTCGTTGGCTTGGTGCTCTATCTCGGCAATGACTGCCTCAGGGATAACGACCTTAACTTTGTCTTCAAGCGTTGATAGGAACTGCGTAAGGCGGCCATCAACTATAACACTCGTATCAGCAACGAACACTCTCATTTCTCTCACCTCAGAAGTCCCGGAAACTCTCATCCGTTTATAAGACTTCCCTAACCGGTGTTTTGACTAAAGGTTCATAAAGGTTTAGCCGAAAATAGGATGGGTGGGATAATGGGCAGGCTGATATCCATCGCCTCTGGCAAGGGAGGCACGGGAAAGACCACAACAACGGCTAATCTTTCAATAGCCCTCGGAAAAATGGGCTATCACGTTTGTGCCGTTGATGCTGACCTGACGATGGCGAACCTGAGCCTCGTCATGGGAATAGATGACGCGTACACAACCCTTCACGACGTCCTCGCTGGAAGAGCAACCATAAACGAGGCCATCTACGCAACGGCATACGAGAACGTCCACCTCGTCCCTGCATCGATAGACTGGGAGCACGTCATAAGGGCCGATCCCAGGAAGCTTCCGGACACGATAAGGAAGCTGAAGGACAAGTTCGACTACATCATAATAGACTCCCCAGCGGGACTTCAGATGGACGCGATGAACGCCATGTTGAGCGGTGAGGAAGTTCTCCTCGTTACGAACCCAGAGATATCGTGTGTTACGGACACCATGAAGGTAGGAATGGTTCTCAAAAAAGCCGGCTTGGCAATTCTCGGATTCGTGCTCAACCGCTACGGAAGGAGCGATAACGATATTCCTCCCGACGTCGCGGAGGAGGTCATGGAGATACCTCTCCTGGCTGTTATTCCGGAGGATCCAGCCGTCAGAGAAGCAACCCTCGAAGGAGTTCCCGTCGTTGAGTACAAGCCCAACTCCGAGGGGGCTAAGGCATACATGGAGCTTGCGGAGAGAGTAGCGAGGATATCCGGCCTCAAGGCTAGGGTGATGAGGAAGTGATACTGACCTTCGTGGGCACTGCTGGAAGCGGAAAAACGACCCTAACCGGGGAGTTCGGGAGGTATCTGGAGGAAAACGGATACAACGTCGCCTACGTGAACCTCGATACGGGAGTCAGGTGGCTCCCTTACAAACCTGATTTAGACGTTAGGGACGAAGTAACCGCATGGGAGATAATGGAGGAGGGTTACGGGCCCAATGGGGCCATAGTTGAGAGCTACGACAGGCTTCTCCCAAAAGTTGGGAGCTACGTCGATTGGATTCTCAGGCTTGATACGGGGAACGACTACGTCCTCCTCGACACGCCTGGCCAGATGGAGACCTTCCTCTTCCACGAATTCGGAGTCAGGCTTATGGAGAACCTTCCCGAGCCCCTCACAGTTTACCTCTTCAGTCCAGACATTCTAAGAAAGCCCCACGACTTCTGCTTCGTGAGGTTCTTCGGTCTCATGATCGATTTGCGCCTCGGCACAACAACAGTTCCAGTTCTCAGCAAAATCGATATCGTTGAGAACATAGATGAATACAGGAAATACCTCGATGACATCGAGTATCTGAGGGCCAGACTTAAGCTTGACCCGTCGATGCAGGGGCTTCTGGCCCACAAGATGTGCTCGGTCCTCCCAGAGCTCGCCTCGCCGACGAGGGTTGTTTACATCTCAGCCAAAACGCGCGAAGGCTTCGATGAGCTCGAAACCCTAGCCTACGAGCACTACTGCACCTGCGGAGACCTGACATAGTTCACCGGCCCTTCGATTTTATGAGCATTCTTTCAGCCAGTGCCTGCCATTTTGAAAACTCTTTCAAGGAATAAGGGGGAAGCCTTTTGGCATTGTGTCTTAAAGTTCATTGGGTGAGAGCATGTGTCTTGTAGCGGGAGGAATCGGCGCTAACCTTAAGGAACACTTTACAATGATGATTCTTGCGGGAAAGCACAGGGGAGAGGACTCTTTTGGTGTGTGGACTGATGGGGGCGTGCTCAAATCGGAGGACTTTTCGAGGCTTGACGAAATTCCTGACGGAAGAATCGGCCTCCTCCAGTGCAGGCTGGCCATGACCGGTTCCCTCGGTTACACCCAGCCATTCTACAACGATTTGGTGCTCGTCCATAACGGTGAGATATACAACCACAACCACATGAGGAATTACCTCGAGGGCAGGGGCGTCTCCTTCGAGAGCGACGTTGACAGCGAGGTGATCCTAAGGCTCCTCGAATATCTCCTGGAGAGGGGCCTTAACGTTGAGACAGCTGTTAAAAAGGCCATGAGCATGCTGGTAGGGGACTACGCGGTTGCCTTCAGTGATGGCAGGAGGATATACCTCTTCCGCGACCCTGTTGGTGTGAGGCCGCTCTACTATTCACCGAACGGCTTCTTCGCCTCGGAGAAGAAAGTGCTATGGGCAATTGGTGAGCAGGCAATTCCAGTTCAGCCGGGAGAGTTGGTCCTCCTCTCGCGCGAGGGGTTTCAAAGGAGAAGGCTCTTCAGCGTACTGGAACTAAAAAGGACGGTCTTTTCCGGAGAGAGAGCAAAGCTCTCGCTAATGAGGACGCTGACCCATGCTGTGCGGGTCAGGGTTGGGAAGAGGACGGGGGTTCTCTTCTCTGGCGGGCTGGATAGCTCGCTGATAGCTCTGATTGCATCGAGGTACTCGAATGTCGTCCTCTACACCGCAGGAGCCGAGGGGAGTCAGGACCTCGAATGGGCCAGGAAGGTCAGCGAAGAGCTTGACCTTCCGCTCAGGGAGTATGTTTTTGATCTGGATGACGTCAGGGAGGCCGTTCCGAAAGTTGCATTTGCCATAGAGGAACCAAATGCTATGAATCTGGCAATAGGCATTCCGCTCTACTTCGCCACCAAGCTCGCCCACGAAGATGGCTGCAAGCTTCTTCTAAGCGGCCAGGGAGCCGACGAGCTCTTCGGCGGCTACGCAAAATACCTCGAGAGGCCGGAACTCATGGAGAGCGATCTGCTTGAAATAGGCGAAAAGAACCTTGCCAGGGACGATAAGATAGCGATGCTGAACTCTGTGGAAGGAAGGGTTCCCTTCCTTGATCTGGCGGTGATTTCAACCGCCCTCAACACGCCCCTCGAGGCCAAGATAAGGAATGGCATCAGAAAAGCAGTCCTCAGGGAAGCCGCCGTGGAGCTCGGCCTTCCAAAGTGGATAGCTGAGAGAGACAAAAAGGCCGCTCAGTATGGCAGCGGTGCCCAGAAGCTCCTCGAGAAGCTCGCCAGGAGTGAAGGGATGGCCCTCAGAGAGTACGCCCAAAGAGCCTTTAACGAGGCATTTAAACGCGGATAAACGTTGTTAAACGTCCTTTAATCTTCCAGGACACGGGGGAGCTTTTTTTAACTTTCCCCTCCCTCTTCTCGCAAACACGGGCAAACGGTTTCGTGAAAAACGCTTAAATATGGCTCTTTCGAAACTAAAACCAGGTGAAAAGCCGTGATACTGCGAAAAGGCCTCGCACTGCTCATTGGAATCCTGTTCATCATAAGCCCCATCACGAGGGTCCATGCCGCAGGGGTAAATATAAAGCTCGTAATCATCGTGAGCGACAACGAGGCTGATAGGGCGATAGCAGAGAACGTGGCAGAAATCCTGGGTGCCCAGGTAGTCGTTAGCCCCTGGGGAACCTATGACCCGGCTGCGAGTGCAGAGATACTGACGATAAACCCCGATAGGATAATAATCATCGGCGGATCCGTCGCCGTACCCGAGGAATACACTCAGGACTTTGAGGAGTTTGGGATACCCTATGAGCGCTGGTACGGCGAGACGAGGTACGAGACGAACCTGGCAGTTATAAAGATGCTCAAGGAGGAGTTCCCCGAGGCGTTTAGCCAAATAACTTCAGTGGTCATTGTTAACGGGCGCGATGTTCTTGCCATAGAGAACTATCAGAGCATGAGGGAATACTTCCCAAATGAGTTTGAAGGCATCCCCATTCTAATCCTCACAGATGAAGGAAAAATCCAGACCACGCTGGACGTCCTGAACGAGTTCAACAGGATTACCGAGGTCAGATACATGGCCACCTACGCAAGTTCGTTCAGCAGAACTCCCCTGTTCCCTATTAACAAGGAAACAATTGACCTCTGGCTTAAAAAGCGCTTCGGGACAGATTACTTCTCCTCCGAGAGTATGTCCATGCCTTCCACTACAAGAACGTACCAGGTTCTAGTTGATGTGCAGAACAAGACCCACCGTGCCGAGACGCTCTTAGATGGTCTTGAAATCCCAGATGCTAGGAAGAAGCTCGACGATGCCAAGAAGCTGATGACCCTCGCGTGGGAGGCATACAATGAGGGAGATTATACCAAGGCCTACGAGCTGGCAATGATGGCCAACTTCAACGCGGACTTCGTTATCTCCCGCGCATACAGGGAGATGAACACCATCTATCAGGGCTCTGCCAAGCTTCAAATGACCAGGGAGCTGTTCCGGCTGCAGGTAATGGTGGAAGTCCTCAAGAAGAAGGGCTATAACGTTAGCAACCTCGAGGCTTTGTTGAGCCAGGCAAGGGAAGCCTTGGATAGAGGGGACTACTCAGCACTCCTCAATGACCTGATTCCGCAGATAAAGAACGAGATAGCCCAGCTGACAGTGAAGAGGCCGATCCCAGGAATGCCTGAAGGACGGGACAGAGGAAGACCATAAGGCTTTTTAACGCCTCTTCTCCATTTTTCCCGGTCAAAATGAGGATTCTAATGGTAGGACACTACCCTCCCCACGGCGGTGGCGTTGCAAACCACCTTGACAACCTCGTAAGGGAGCTTAGAAAGCGCCACGAGGTTCACGTCCTTACCTATGGCCCAATTAAACCGAGGGAGAACGAGAAAGAATTCATCCATCAGGTTAGGGTTCCACCGGTTTACGGCATTAGGGGGACGAGCTTTGCCCTTCTTGGGGCAAAGGAGATAGTCAGACTCCATCGCGAGTTCGGTTTTGATTTGGTGCACGCTCACTTCGTGGGGACAACGAGCTACGCCGGCGTTCTGGCCAAGGAGAGAACTGACCTGCCTCTTGTTGTCACCGCCCACGGAAGCGATTTAGAACACACCGCGAAGCTCACCCTTGGAAGATTTTACGTCAAAAGAACGCTTGCGACGGCAGACGCTATAATAGCTGTCAGCCACTGGCTCGCAAAGAAGGCGATTTCCCTGGGAGCGGGCAGGGTTAAGGTTATCCCCAACGGCGTCAAGTCTCTCTCGGAAAAGCAGGGTCAAAGGCGCTACATCACGTTTATTGGAACCTTGAGAGATTACAAGAGCCCGGAAACGTTTATCGAACTGGCCAGGGTTTTTCCCGATAGGGAGTTCCTCGTGGTGGGCGATGGCCCCCTCAGGGGAAAACTCGAGAGGAAAGCGCCGGAGAACGTTAGGTTTTTGGGTTACCGCCGCGATGTGGATAGAATCCTCTCAGAAAGCCTCCTTCTTGTGCTGCCCTCAAAGAGGGAAGGCTTCGGCCTTGTAATCCTTGAAGCCAACAGCCTCGGCGTTCCGACTGTTGGGAGAAGGGTGAGCGCTATCCCCGAGCTAATAAGGGAAAGGAAAAACGGGCTGACGTTCAAAAGCTTCGAGGATCTGGTAAAAGCCGTCGAGTCAATCCTCGAACCGAAGGTCAACATGAAGGCCGGAAGGACTGGAAGGAGGATAGCCAGCCTCTACTCCTGGGAGGCCGTGGCAAGGGAGGTTGAAAAGGTTTACCTCGAGGCCATTGGGCAACGTTTTTAACGGCCTTTTCTCGGTGAACGTTGGGTGAGAGGATGACAGTAGTAATCAATATGCGAGACGGTATGGATGATAGGAAGATAAAGATCGCTGCGAGGTTCATACTCGAGGGCAAGCTCGTCGCCTTCCCAACGGAGACTGTTTACGGCCTCGGTGCGGATGCACTGAACGAGGAAGCTGTAAGGAGAATATTCAAGGCCAAGGGAAGGCCAGCGGACAACCCGCTGATAGTTCACATCGCAGACTTCGATGACCTCAAAAAGCTCGCGAGGGAAATACCGGACGAGGCAAGACTCCTAGCCGAAAAGTTCTGGCCAGGCCCCCTAACGGTAGTTCTCCCCAAAAAGGAGGAGGTACCAACGGTCACTACCGGCGGCCTAGACACCGTGGCGGTTAGAATGCCCGCCCACCCGATAGCCCTCGCACTCATAAGGGCCAGCACGCCGATAGCGGCCCCATCAGCCAATATAAGCGGAAAGCCAAGTCCAACCCTGGCCGAGCACGTCATAGATGATTTCTACGGAAAAATCGAGTGCATAATCGACGGAGGCGAGACAAAAATAGGCGTGGAATCCACCGTCATCGACCTGAGCAGTGAGAAACCGACTCTCCTGAGGCCCGGGGGTCTGCCGCTCGAGGAGATAGAAAAGGTCATTGGAGAAGTAGAGATACATCCCGCGGTCAGGGGCAAGCTCGTCGATGTCGCCCGCTCTCCAGGGATGAAGTATAAGCACTACTCGCCGAATGCGCAGGTCATTGTCGTTGAAGGGCCTAGAGAGAACGTCAGGAAAAAGATAGAAGAGCTCGTTAATGAGTACAGGAAAAAAGGACTGCGGGTTGGAGTTATGGCCACAGAACAATACGACGCAGATGAGTTCTTCCATCTTGGAACGAGCGAGGAGGAGGTTGCCAGGAACCTGTTCAGGGCCCTAAGGGAGCTCGACAAGAGGGGAGTTGACATCATAATCGCCGAAGGAATCGAGGAGAGAGGTTTGGGCTTTGCGGTGATGAACAGACTAAGAAAGGCAGCAGGGTACAGAATAGTATGGGCATAGACAACGCTTAAATATTGAAACCATTAAATTTAGCCAACGAAACCCTGACTTGAATCATGTGGGGTGGGAAATTTGACAACCAACATAGGGCTAGAAGGGCCAGAAGAGCTTGAACAGCTCGCTTTCAAGAGAATCAACGATGGGAAGCTTAAAGAGGGGCTTAAATTGGTTCTTCGCGCTGCAAAAGGTTATGAAGAGGAGGGGAAAAAGGAGGATGCTGCGAGACTTTACAAATACTTGGGATATGTTCTGCTTGAGAAAACTAAATTGATTGAGAAGGCCCGTCCCTCCCTTTTGAAGAGCGCCTACCTCTACATTGACCTCATCGAAGAGGAGATAACCCGACCGGAGGTTAACCTGGACATCCTTGATGAGTACTGCTCCAACGTTCTCGAGATCTTTCTGACGCTAAACGATGAAAGAAACCTGATGAAATACGCCGAAGAGTTTGCGGCAATATATGAGGACCTCGGCAACTCGTATCGGGACAATAACGATATCCCTATTGCTATCCGAGCCTACGAATCCGCCTACAGGTACTACAAGATAATCGACAACATTGAATCATACAAGAAGATCGCGGAGATACTGATAACCCTCTATGGACAGATCGCAGAGGAGAAGCTCGAAAAAGGAGACTTAAAGGGTGCTGCAGAGGCTTTCTACCGCCTCGCCAGCTTCATCAGGTCGATATTCGGCTACGATATACACTTCATTGAGATGATGGACACGGCAGCTAAGAACTTTGAGAAGGCCAGCAAGGTGGCCTATTCCAACGGTGACCTTGATAGAACCACCAACTGTCTCGTCAAGGCACAGTACGCATATCTGCTTGCCAAGAACTTCAACAGGGCCAAGCTGATAGGAATAAACACCGTCAGAATGCTCTACCAGATAATAAGCTCCCACCGCGCCAATGGCAACTATGACATGGCCGCCGAAAAGCTTGTGGAGATGGCGGAAGCTCTGATAGGAATTGGCAAAATCAAGGAGGCCATGGAAGCATACAAGAGCGCCCTTGAAACCAGGAGCGATCTGAAGTTCAGGGTCAGGGTCCGCCTGGCTATCCTCAAACAGTTCGTGGCGTCAAAGGGAGATGAAGATCTCCTGGAGGACATCGATACCATTGAGTACTACACCAATAAGAAGAACTACCTGAAAGCCCTTGAGCTGGCCGAAAAAGTACTCCTGAAAAGGGATGAGCTCAAAGAGGTCACAAACATACTCCACGAGGCAGAGGGAATATATCGTTAAGAAAAGAAAGGTCAGGACTTGACCTCTACCCTCGGAAGCGGTATGTGGTAGGGCAGGCGCATCTCCTTCGCGAGGAGCATTATTATCGGGGAGACTTCCTTGGTTATGAAGTTGACGATCTCGGCAAAGGTTACCGGGTCCATTTTCTTTTCATCTTCCCACAGATTGAGTATCTCATCCATCTTGTCCTTCTGGGGCGGAACGTACAGAATGATTCCCTCGATTACACCCTGAGCGACCTTGGGGTTGTAGTCAATCTCATACCTGAAGAGAACCTCAATACCGTTCATCTTTCCGGTAGGAGTGCGTATCTCACCCAGGCGCATTTCCTTAATCTTCGGCGAGAGCCTAACCTCAATCTGGCCCCCAGGGACGCCGATGGCCTTCTTCTCCATCTCGACCTTGGTTATGTTGAATCCAAGCACTGGCATTTCTTTCACCACCCCAAAGTGGTTTCGACTATATAAAACGCTATCGGTAGACCTTTAAACGTTCCGGTCGAGCTTAGTTCAATGCCGAGGGAAAAAGTGGTTAAGATTTGGGACGAGAGGGAAGTGGCTTATCCACCAAAGCGCTGGCGCTACCTTTGGGAAAAGCGGGAGAAAGCTCTGAAAATAATGGAGCGTCTGGAGCAGTTCGACCCGCAGCTCTACGGTAGCGTGGCTAGGGGAGATGTTAGACGAGACAGCGACATTGACATCTTCATCCCGTACAAGGTGCCGAGCTATTTGATAGAGCTCGCCCTTGAGGGCCTGGTAAGCAGGAGAAAGATTGTTATGGCAACGCCGTGGCATCTCATCAAGGGCGTCATCGAGATAGATGAGGAAACGACGGTAACTTTTCCGCTCATAGAACCGAGGGATAGGGAGCTGGAGTTCTATAAGTGGGGTGGCGCGATAGACATCTGGGGTGTGAAGACCAAGCAGAGAGTTCCCGGGGTAAACAAGAAGCTCATTCTTATAGTCCCAACCGAGAAAGGCCACATCGAGCGCGAGGTCGTCGGGAGGGAGAGTGAGGTGGCAAAAATCCTCGGAGTTAGCATCGACATAGTAACCGAGCGCGTTCACGTTCTGACTAGGAGGGACGCGATAGGAAGGACGGGCATTTACCTCAACGAAGAGGTGCCCGATTGGATGACCTTCGAGGAGGCGCTGAAGCTCATAGCGGACCGTGACCCGAACGTCAGGAGAAAGGTGAGGGAAGCAGGTGGGATTTAAAAGAAAAGGAATCACTCAAGCCCCTGGCAACACTTCTCCTTCATGTGTGCCGGGAGGATCTCCTTGAATCCGGTGTACTTCCAGAGGACCTTTGGAAGCTTGACGACGCCCTCCTCAGTCTGGTGGTTTTCGAGGATAGCAACGATAGCCCTCGAGGTGGCTATCGCCGTTGAGTTGAGCGTGTGGACGAACTTGGGCTTCTCGTGAGTCTTGTCGCGGTAGCGGATGTTGAGCCTTCTCGCCTGCCACTCAGTACAGTTGCTCGCCGAAACGACCTCCCTGAACTTACCCTGGCCGGCCATCCATGCTTCTATGTCGTACTTTTTGGCAGCGACGTAGCCGAGGTCGCCGGTACAGATGTTGACGACGCGGTAGGGGATTTCAAGCTCCTGGAAAATCTCCTCAGCGTTCTGAATTAGCTTCTCGTGCCACTCCCAGCTCTCTTCAGGCCGCGAATAGACGAACTGCTCAACCTTGTGGAACTGGTGCACCCTGAATATTCCCTTAGTGTCCTTTCCGGCGGTTCCAGCCTCCTTTCTGAAGCACGGGCTAACACCAACGTAGAGGAGCGGGAGGTCCTTTCCTTCGATTATCTCGTTGGCATGCATTCCAGCGAGCGGGTGCTCAGCCGTTGGGATGAGGTAGAGATCCTCACCTTCGACCTTGTAGATGACGTCCTCGAAGTCGCCGAAGCTGGTGACACCCTCCTCGACGTAGCGGCGCACCATGTAGGGCGGTATGACTGGGATGAAGCCCTTTTCGATGAGTTTATCCAGGGCAAACCTTATGAGGGCGAGGTCAAGGATGACCAGCTCGTTGAGGAGGTAGTAAAACCTCGAACCGCTAACCTTTGCGGCTCTCTCAAGGTCGGCCCCGCGGAGAAGCTCAAGCATGTCGACGTGGAGCCTTGGCCTCCAGTCAATAACCTCATAGTCCATCTTCCCGAGGCTCTGCTCCTTGAACGTCTCAAGGAAGCCCTCCCAAACTCTGGCCTTACCCCAGAACCTTATCGGCACGTTCTCGCTGTCATCTTTGCCGATCGGAACGCTCTCGTGGGTGATGTTCGGCAGGCGCCAGAGGTAGTAGTCGATCTTCGTTCTCAGCTCCTCAACTTCCTTCTCAAGGGTCTCAATCTGCTTCACAATCTCGTTGCTCTTTGCAAGGAGATCGTCTATCGGCTCGCCAGCCTTCTTACGCTTTCCTATCTGCACAGCGAGCTGGTTGCGCTCTTTCCTAAGCTGATTGATCTTCCGTAGGTTCTCGCGCCACTTTTTGTCGAGTTCAAGGATTTCGTCGATCCATTTTATCTTCTCAATTTCCCCGCGCTTTATGAGGTCGCCCTTAACTAGATCAGGGTTTTCACGGATGAGCTTTATGTCCAACATAGCATTCCACCTGGGGAAAGAAGGTGGAAGAGTTTAAAAAAGGTTTTGATGCAGGCATTGGCGTTGCGACAAGTCTCAGCCAAAGAACGTTACTTCAACCTCCTCTCCAGCATCAAGTATCTCGACGTTCTCCGGAACCTCTATGAAGCCATCAGCGTCGATGAAGCTCGTAACGGCTCCGCTGCCCTTGAGTATTGGAACTGCCTTTTCGCCCTCGATCCTGACTGGAAGGAACTGCCTCCTGCCCTTGACCGAGAAGACCTTGTGGGCAAGCCTCTTCTTGACCTTCCTGACCTCACTCTCCCTGCCAAGGAGCTTCCTGAGGAGCGGGGCGACGAGAAGGGTGAAGTTCGTTAGACAGCTCGTGGGATAACCAGGAAGGCCGAAGATGGGCTTCCCGTCTATGAGGCCTATTATTGTCGGCTTACCTGGCTGTATCGCTATGCCGTGGATTTTCACCTCGCCGAGCTCCTCGATTATCGAGCTGGTGAGGTCTCTTATCCCTCCACTTGCGCCGCCGCTGAGGATTACCATGTTGCAGCACTCAAGGCCTTTGAGTATCAGCTCCCTCAGGCTTTCACGGTCGTCCCTTGCTATTCCTAGGAAGATGGCCTCACCGCCGAGCTCCCTTACAGCGTCAGCGATGGCCCTCCCGTTGATGTCGTATATCTGACCGTATTTAAGCTCCGTTCCTGGAAGAACGACCTCGTTGCCAGTGCTTATCACAGCAACCTTTGGCTTTCTGAAGACTCTGACCTTCGAGAAGCCGACCGCCGAGAGAAGCGCCGTATTCTTGAACGTCAGTTTAGTCCCGCGCTTGAGCAGGGGTTTTCCCTTCGGGATGTCTGCCCCTGCCTTCATGACACCCAAGCTTGGATAGGCCGGCTTGTAGATAACCACATCGTCACCTTCCCTGTCCACATCCTCGAACTGTATCACCGCATCTGCACCCTTCGGCAACGGTGCGCCTGTGGATATGTAGACGCTCTCACCGGGCTTGAGCTCTATCGTTGGCGTGTCACCGGCGTTTATCTCACCGATAACCTTCAGCCTCACCGGTTCGCTCTCGCTCGCCATGAAGGTGTCCTCGGCCCTAACGGCGTAGCCATCGACGGTTGCCCTGTCAAATGGCGGGACATCTATTGGAGAGACAATGTCCTCAGCGAGAACCCTGCCGAGAGCCTCTTCGAGGGAAACTTCCTCAATCTCTGGCTTCAGCGGAAATGAGTCTATAACCTTGAGAGCCTCTTCGAGCGGAACCACCTTCAGGAACGCCATTATATCACCCGGAGAAGAGACGTTGATTTTCTATAAATGGGTTGCGTAAGTGGGAGTGTTTACCCCTCTTCTTCACTTTCGAAATCCTTAAATTATTATCCTGGCAAAGATTATCCTGGTGAAGATAATGTTTGTAAACCGAAAGGATGAGTTGACGCTACTCGACAAATTATACCGCTCCGGGAAGAAGGAAGTCCTAATCCTCTATGGGCGCAGGAGGGTAGGAAAGACGGAGCTCGTGAAGAGGTTCATTGAGGACAAACCGGCCATCTATTTCCTCGCCGACAGGGACGGCCTGAAGGCCAACGCGAGGAGGTTCTACCTTGAGACCGCGGAAAAACTCGGCCTGCCCGCGGTGGAGGTGGACGACTTCAGAAAGGCCTTCGAGCTGATAAAGCTCAAGGCCCCGGAAAGGCTCCTCGTTGTCATAGACGAGTTCTCTTATCTACTGCTCACGGACAAAAACACACCGGCCGTTTTCCAGCACGTCGTTGACGAAATCCTAGACGACCGCTTCTTCCTGATACTCACCGGTTCCCTCGTTGGCCTGATGGAGGGCCTAATGAGCTACAACAACCCACTCTATGGTAGAAGAACAGCACAGCTTAAGCTAAAGCCCCTTGGCTTCTTCCACGTCGCCGAGTACTTCCCGGGGAAGCCTCTGGAAACGGTCGTACGGATTTACTCCGTGACGGGCGGAGTTCCAATGTACTTCCGCCTCTTCAGGGGCGAAGACTTCGAGAAGGAACTGATGGAGACGGCCTTTTCGCCGACTTCAATCCTCTACGAGGAGCCGGAGTTCATACTGAGGGAAGAACTCGGGGAGGTGCACAGATACTACCTCATCCTCGAGGCCCTCGCGAACGGGAGGCACAGGGTCAGCGAGATTGCCCAGTACGCTGGAATTGAGGCCAAGGACATGCCCAAGTACCTGCGGACGCTGATTTCCCTCGACCTGGTGAGAAGGGAGGTGCCCGTAACGGAGAGCGAGAGGAGCAGGAAGGCCCGCTACTACCTGAACGACAACTTCCTCAACTTCTGGTTCCGCTTTGTGAAGCCCAACCGCGGAAAGATAGAGATTGGCGCCTTCGAGATGGACTGGAAGGCCTTTAACACCTACGTTGGGAGAGTGTTTGAGGAGGTGGCGAGGGAGTTCTTGATCGAGCTGAACAAAGCGGGAAGGCTTCCCTTCAGGTTCACGAAGGTTGGAAAGTGGTGGCATAGAGGGGAGGAGATTGATTTGGTCGCTTTGAACGAGCGGGAGAGGAGGGCTTTGTTTGCTGAAGTCAAGTGGAAGGAGCTGAGCGAGAGGGAGGCGAGGGGAGTTTTGGGGGAATTGGAGAGGAAAAGCGAGCTTGTTGGACTGGAAGGGTGGGAACACTACTATGGGCTGATATCGAAGGAAATCCGGAATAAAAAGGCATTAAAAGACGAGAGCTGGGTGGTTTGGGATTTGGAGGACTTCGAAAGGCTTATCTCTTCTGGAAGCGAAGTTTGAGGGGTGGTGTCCTTGTCGCTCTTGCCCTTAACTGGGATGTTCATATTCGGCGGGAAGAAAGAAAAGAAAAGGGAAAAGAGCTACGAGGAAATTCTGAAGGAAGCAGAAGAACGGTTTGGAGTACCTGCGGACACAGTAAAAGAACTTGCCCACATATACGTATCTAATGCAGGACTCCCGAGGCTGGTACGCCACGCACATCCGGAAAAAGATCTGGAGCACGTCATGAAGATAACAGGGTCCGTGGACCGGGGGGATAATATATATATCCTCAATCCGAGACGCAAAGTGGCACGAAAAAGCGATGGGAGTTAAGGATCCGCGAGCAGTCAAGTTTGTCCTCCTTCACCCGTTTATCGCGTTGATATTATCCCACCACAGCTCTGCGGAAACCAGCACAATAGGAAAGGCGGTTAGCGATGCGCTGAACGTGTTCTACGGACAAATGGGAAAGACATATGAGGATGCGAAGAAAGAGCAGGACAAGCTGATAGATTACATCACTACAATGGCAGAATTTAACCACCTCCCGATAGTGAAGGAGAAACTAAGAGAGCAGCTGAGGCAAGGTCTTCCAAAGGCCTTTAAAATCGTGGATAAACTTCTCCCAGACAATAGCAAAGAGCACGCAATACTGCTTGATAGCGCATTTAGATACCATGTGAAAGATCCGTTGGTGCTCCTCAAACAGGCAGGCATCGATATTGAGCCAGAACTTGAAGAGTTCCGGCAGTTCTTGGCAGAGATCAGCGGGAAGAAGCCACCTGCACCGAAGTTCAAGGAGGTTCAGAGGGAAGTGGAGGGGCCAAAAGCCCTCTCCGATGATGTAAAGCTTGAAGTCCTCTCCATCCTTCAGGCCCTTGAGTTCTCGGACTACTCCGAGGGAGCGGGAGAAAAGGCCATTAAAAAGCTCTCCGAGAGGGTTACCGAGCTCTCTAAAGAAGAGCCAAGTAAAGAACTTCTACTCAAAATCGGCCTCTACGCCTACGCGCTCGAGATTATAAAAGCCAACCGATGGGAGAAGATTGAAAAACTCAGGGAACTCTAAGGCTCACCATTCATCTTCCTCTTCCCAGTCTTCCTCCTCCCACTCTTCTTCCCAGTCCTCGTCGAACTCGTCCTCCTCGAGCTCCCACTCTTCCTCTTCCAGGAACTCCTCTTCCTCAAACTCCTCGACCTTCTTCTTTTTCTTTGGAGGCTGCATCCCAATCCCCATCCCTACTTGCCAATAATGGCTTATAAACTTTTTTCTGTGGATTTGAAGCCTTTCGTAGCCAAAATTGTGGATTGGAACGGTTAGAAAGGTTTTTAATTGGAAAGATTTACTAACGACCATGAGGGTAGCCATCGTAACGAGCGATGCTCGCGTTTACTATCTGGCAACAAAGGTGCTGAAGGAATACAGGATAGCCTTCCACAGCATCCGCGTGGGGGATAAGATCCCGTTCGATGTGGAGGTTGTCCTGACGAGTGAGAGAGATTACGATAAAATAGACTTTCCAGTCAAGATAATCGTGAGGAACGAGAACTTCATAGATGAGCTCCTCGCGAAGCTTGAGGGAAGGGAGAGGTTTAAGAGGGTTTACATTGCCATAGACCCGGGCGAGAGACCCGGCCTGAGCGTCGTTGCCGACAACCGCGTGATAGAGGTTCACCACCTCAAAAACCCGCGCGACGTGGAGATAATCCTTGAACTGCTTGAGAAGTACCCGTCTGCTAAAATCAAAATTGGACACGGGGCAAAGAGGCAGAGGATACTCATGCTCAAAGCCCTCGCTGACCTGCTCGGCTACGATTATCCCGTCATCGTCGTGAACGAGTCCCGGACCACTCCAAAGGTCGGGGGCATAGACGTCTCACAGGTTCAGGACATAGTCGCGGCCATAAACATTGGCCTGCGGGAAGGCAGGGAAGTGCCGATAGGAGAGCTCATTGAGGTCAAGGAGCCAACCAAGAGGGAGATAGAAGACATAAAGAGGAGGAGCCGTGAGCTGAGCGGAAACATCACGATCTCCTCGAAGCTCGCCCGCGAGGTCGCCATTGGTAATCTGACCCTGGAGGAGGCAATTGAAAAGCAGAGGAGGAGGTCAAGATGATTTTCGGTAAGGATGAGGAGAGGTATGAGAAGATAAAGCTTCGCGTTGCCGAGGCGCTCAAGAGGGACGTGGGAAGGGGGATAGTGAGGTTCGACAGAAAGTACCAGCGCCAGCTTGGGGTTGAGCCAGGCGACATAGTTGAGCTGATAGGAGAGCGCTCGACCGCTGCAATAGTGGCGAACCCCCACCCGGACGACAGGAACCTCGACATCATAAGGATGGATGGCTACATAAGGAGAAACGCAGGGGTTAGCATAGGTGACTACGTCACGGTCGCAAGGGCGGAGGTAAAGGAGGCAAAAAAGGTCGTCCTCGCACCAGCGCAGAAAGGTGTGTTCATCCAGATACCCGGGGACATGGTCAAGCAGAACCTCCTCGGAAGGCCCGTCGTTAAGGGAGACCTGATAGTTGCAAGCGGTAGGAGTGAGGCCAGCTACTACGGCGGTTCGCCTTTCGACGAGCTCCTAAGGGGCCTTTTTGAGGCCATGCCCCTCGGCTTCGGCGAGCTCAAGTTCGTTGTCGTCAGCACGAATCCGAAGGGCATAGTCCAGATAACCTACAACACCGAGGTCGAGGTTCTCCCGCAGGCGGTCGAGGTGCGCGAGGAGACGATTCCAGAGGTCACATACGAGGACATCGGCGGTCTGAGTGACGCGATTCAGAAAATACGTGAGATGGTGGAGCTTCCGCTCAAGCATCCCGAACTCTTCGAGCGCCTTGGAATTGAGCCACCAAAGGGTGTGCTGCTCTACGGTCCGCCGGGTACTGGAAAAACGCTCCTTGCTAAGGCCGTCGCCAACGAGGCCAACGCCCACTTCATAGCCATCAATGGGCCAGAGATAATGAGCAAGTTCTACGGCGAGAGTGAAGAGCGCTTGAGGGAGATATTCAAGGATGCCGAGGAAAACGCACCGTCAATCATATTCATAGACGAGATAGATGCAATAGCCCCCAAGCGTGAAGAAGTCGTCGGGGAAGTCGAGAAGCGCGTCGTCAGCCAGCTGCTGACTTTGATGGACGGCCTTAAGGGCAGGGGCAAGGTCATAGTCATTGCTGCTACCAACAGGCCTGATGCTCTCGACCCTGCTCTAAGGAGGCCCGGACGCTTCGACAGGGAGATCGAGGTCGGTGTGCCGGACAAAAAGGGCAGGAAAGAGATACTCCAGATACATACCAGAGGAATGCCCCTCGAGCCGGACTACGACAAAGCCACCGTCCTCAAGGTTCTGAGGGAGCTCCTGAGGAAGGAGACCTTCGAGGAGGAGCGGCTAAAGAGACTCATCGAAAGGGTTGAGGGGGCAAAGAGCGAGGAAGAAATCAAGAAGGTACTGAAGAGCGAGAGCGAAATCTATCCAGAGGTCAGGATGAGGCTCATAGACAGAATGCTTGAGGAGATAGCCGAGAAGACGCACGGCTTCGTCGGTGCCGACTTAGCTGCCCTCGCAAGGGAAGCCGCGATGGTCGTCCTCAGGAGGCTCATCAACGAGGGCAAGATAAGCCCGGAGCAGGAGAGGATTCCTCCAGAGGTTCTCCAGGAGCTCCGCGTTAAGAAGGCGGACTTCCACGAGGCTCTGAAGATGGTTGATCCCTCGGCACTGAGGGAAGTCCTCATCGAGATGCCCAACGTCCACTGGGAGGACATTGGAGGCCTTGATGAGGTCAAGCAGGAGCTCAGGGAGGCTGTCGAGTGGCCGCTGAAGTACCCGAAGGCCTTCCAGAGGCTTGGTATAGACCCGCCAAGGGGAGTTCTTCTCTACGGTCCTCCGGGAACCGGTAAGACGCTATTAGCCAAGGCAGTGGCCACGGAGAGCGAGGCCAATTTCATAGGCATACGCGGGCCAGAGGTTCTCTCCAAGTGGGTTGGCGAAAGCGAAAAGCGCATAAGGGAGATATTCCGCAAGGCCAGGCAGGCTGCTCCGACGGTGATATTCATCGACGAGATAGACGCCATAGCACCGGCAAGGGGCAGTGACATGAACCGCGTCACTGACAGGCTCATTAACCAGCTCCTGACAGAGATGGACGGAATAGAAAAGAACAGCGGTGTCGTCGTCATAGCAGCGACCAACAGGCCTGACATACTAGATCCAGCCCTGCTCAGGCCCGGAAGGTTCGACAGGCTGATACTCGTTCCAGCACCGGACGAAAAGGCCAGACTGGAAATACTCAAAGTGCACACGAGACGCGTTCCACTTGCTAAGGATGTCAACCTCCGGGAACTCGCGAAGAAGACGGAAGGCTACAGCGGTGCCGACCTGGAGGCCCTCGTGAGGGAAGCGGCACTGATAGCGATGCGCAGGACTATATCAAAGCTTCCGACGGAGCTCATCGAGGAGGAGAGTGAGGAGTTCCTCGAGCAGCTGAGAGTTTCAAAGAAGGACTTCGAGGAGGCCCTCAAGAAGGTCAGGCCGAGCATAACGCCATACATGATAGAGTACTACAAGAACTTCGAAGAGAACAGAAAGTCCAAGGCCGAGAAGACTAGCAGGGGGCCGGACTATTACACCTTCTAATTTTCTTTACCATTTTGGAAAAAGTTTTATACGTTGGTGCCCAAGGTCTTACACGATTAAACCGAGGGGTGGCGAAAATGGCCAAGATAATGGCTTCCAAGCTTAGGGATGTCGAGCTGATAACCGACACCGGAATAAGGCTCGGCTGGGTTTACGACCTCAGCTTCGATGAGGAAACCGGCGATATTCTCGTTATCGTGGCCGAGCCCGATGAGGATCTCGACACAAGCGAATTCGTTACCGATCACGAGGGGCTTCTTCTCATTCCGATAAGCGCCGTTAAGAGCATTGGAGAGGTTATCATCATAGACTCTGGCAAGCTCGCCGTCAAGTCCAAGCTCAGGAGGATAGGTCCCATAAAGAAGACCGAGCCCCAGGAAGAGCCCGGGGAGTGATTCCCTTCCCTTTTAATATCCATCGTAGAGCCTTTCCGCCAGAAACCTAGGAAGGCCAGCCTCCAGTATCTTTCTCGCCGCTTCCTGGACGTCGTATTCAACGCGGTGGAATTCAACGTTTTCTGGAGGATCTTTTTCCGTGTTTATGAGCGCGTAGCTTGCCCGCCAGTCACCGTCGCGCGGCTGACCGACACCGCCGGGGTTGATTATCCTCCTGTTCCCGATTTCCTTCAGCATCGGTACGTGGGTGTGGCCGACGAGCAGGTCCTCCTGCTTAACGTAGCTCAGAACGGCCCTAAACTCGCTATCGGGGAGCCAGGGGAACAGGTACTCATCCAGCGGTGCCCTCGGCGAGCCGTGAATTAGGAGGTAGCTCCTGCCGGCCTCGTCGGTGAAAATCTGCCTTACAGGCAATTTTCTTAGAAACTCAAGGTTCTCAACGGTCATAACGTGCTGGTGCCACCTGACGGCCTGTCTCGCGTAGGGGTTGAAGCCCCATTCGGCGCCGAAAGCGATAGCGTTGTCGTGGTTTCCACGGACGCAGAGAAGCTTCCTCTTTTCCATCTCCCGCCTGATGAAGTCAACAACCTCGTTGGGGGAAGCGCCATAGCCGACAAGGTCTCCCATGCAGAGGATTACGTCGGCGTCCTTGATGTAATCCCACACAGCCTGAAGGGCCTCCCAGTTGGAGTGAATGTCTGAGATTAGGGCGATGAGCACGAAGTCACCTCCCATCCAGGTGGGAAAGACACCTTTAAGCCACTGCCACAGCATGTTTCCACGTTATAGCCATCGTAGAGCACGAGCCATGTGAACTGGAAGCCTTTTTCAAGCGTGAGAACATTGAGTTTCATGTTCTCGCCGTAATCATGGTAGATTATTGCCCCATGCCCGGAACTCGTTGCTATTGAAAGCCAAAGCTTATGTTTTGCCACTGGGTCATGAGTGTTATAGGCAAAGGTGGCGTTCAGCGGAAGGCCCCAGACAGTTTTGTTGAAAAGAGCGGCAGTTGCCGAATGATTCTTAAACAACACGTATCCTTCAAGTGATCCAGAGAGCAACACTTTGCCCCGAGGAGCCGTGATGCTCAGGTAAAGCCCATTCTCGGTGGGTTCCATGGAAAGGTTTTCCTCCAAAATGAATCTCCCTGCGACAGCCTTCACGGAGGGCTTGTTGATGATGACATTCCCCTTTGAGAGCTTCATATAATAGACCTCGATGGGGCTACCAGGTGGGAGCTCGGGAATCAGAACTCCGTAAAAGTACGTCCGTCCGTTCGGGTAGTACAGTCCATCCCGGAGGACGAATCTGTGGATATCGTTACTTACCGAGTCTTTAATGATGAGCTCCGTCGAGTTCAAATCAACCCTGACCGCTAGGACAAAGGCGTTGATACCTCCACCATTGCTGAGGTTCGTAATCCCCAACTCCATAACTAAGCTTGGGGATTCCATGGAGGCATAGGTGCAGGCCGGCTCCGAAGTTCTGAGGATCCAATACGCTAGCGACAGGACTATGATTATCAAAGCAACCCACAAAATCCTCCCACCCGGGGTTCTCATATTACACACCCAAGTTAGAATATATCCACCGTCCATAAAAACTTTTCGAAAAGGTTATTAGGATAAGGAAAAAAGTGAGAAAAACCCTCACTCCTCCTTTTGTATCTTCTTCCAGCGGCTCCAGCGGTAGAGGGCAGCAAGAGCCTTTATCGCCCTCTCCGGCTCCGGATAGGCCGGGATACCCTCCTCGTTGAGCATGTCGATGGCTTCCTTGGCCTCTATGCCGCCGACGATGGCAACGACGAGTGGCTTCTTCCTGCCGCTCTCGTTGTACTCGCGGATGACTATCTTGGCGAGGTCCCTCGGGTCGAGCACGGCCGTCTGACAGTAGAGCACAGCAATGCTGTGCATGTTCGGGTTCGCCAGGGCGTCCCTTATGGCACCCTCGTAGGCCTCCGCGCCGGCCATACCGGTGAGGTCAACTGGGTTCTTGTAAGAGCCGAAGGGCGGCATGTGGTTGGCGAAGACCTTCAGGTCTTCCAGGTTGTCGTAGAGGTGCAGACCCTCTTCCTCAGCGGCGTCGGTGGCCATAACTCCAATTCCACCGCCGTTGGTGAGTATGACGAGGTTCTCGCCCTCTGGCTCGGGCAGGTTGCTCAGCGTTCTCGCCCAGTCGAAGGCCTCGCCGATGGTTAAGGCCCTGAGGACACCGCTCTGCTTGAAGGCGGCCTCGTATATCTTGTCGGCACCGGCGAGCGAGCCAGTGTGGGAAGCTGCGGCTTTGGCTCCGCGCTCGCTCCTTCCGGCCTTGATGATGATAATTGGCTTCTCCATGCTGACCTCCTTGGCAACTTCCATGAAGCGCCTTCCGTCCTTGACGCCCTCCATGTAGATGAGGATGGCCTTGGTGTTGTCGTCGGTCTTGAAGAACTCAAGCAGGTCGGCGTCGTCGATGTCGCTCTTGTTTCCAACGCTGACGACGGCTGAGAGACCGACCTTTTCGAGGATTGTCCAGCCCATGAGAGCAATTCCAAGGGCACCGCTCTGGCTGATGAGGGCGAGGTTACCTGGCATGACATCGGTTGGGCCGAAAGTGGCGTTCATCTTGGCTGGAGTGTAGACGACGCCGAAGATGTTCGGGCCAAGGATTCTCATGCCGTACTTGTTGGCTATCTCCACGAGCTGCCTCTCGATCTTCTTGCCCTCCTCGCCGAGTTCGCCGAAACCAGAGCTTATGATGGGAAGGACCTTAACGCCCTTCTTGCCGCACTCCTCGACGACCTGCGGGACAAACTTGGCGGGAACAACTACGACAGCCATATCGACATCATCGGGAACATCGAGGATGCTCTTGTATGACTTGAACTTTCTGCCGTTAATCTCGATCTCGACACCCTTGACGTTAACAGGATAGATCTTGCCCTCATAGCCGTATTCGACGAGGTTTTTCATAATTGCGTAACCTATCTTGCCCGGTTTCTCCGAAGCTCCGATGACGGCGATGCTTTTTGGTCTGAAAAGCGCCTCCAAACTCATTTTCACCACCCCTGATGATATTTACAGTTTCACGTTAGTAAAACAAGTTATAACTTTTCTCTTCTCGTTTTGACGATAACCGAATCGGCATCCGTCAAAGGAACCCTTGGTTTCTAACCTTTAGAATAAAGCATTTAAAATCTGCCGCCCAAACTTCCGAGTGATGATGATCCTTCCCCTCACCTGAATGGTGATGAGCCTACGGTAGGCTGATGAAGATGACGAAGATTGAGAACGAGAAAACGGCCCAATACACGCAGGTGCACAGGCTGTTTAGGAAAACCCTCGAGATAAGCTTTGACTTCGTGGTGATGGCATTTCTGTTTTTCATACTCTATCTCACAGTGTACTCCATCTACCTGAACTTCAAGCTGACATACGGTGTAACTGAACCGAAGCTCCTTATAGCCAATGTCCTCGTTACGGTAATCCTGATAGAGACCTACCGCATACTCATAATATATTTAAGACAGCACCGTGTGAGCCTGACCCACATCCTCGAGGTTGGTATAGTGGCACTCATCCAGAAGCTCATAGTGACTTCGGATTTTGAAAACATGGATGCGTTCAAACTGCTGTCAATAGCGGCCCTGCTTTTTGTTTTGGGATACCTCTACATCAAGGTGGGTGAGGAGTGATGGGGGTACAGATTGGCGAGCTCATCCCGAGGAAGGAAATTGAACTGGAGAACCTCTATGGAAGAAGGGTTGCAATAGATGCCTTCAACGCCATCTACCAGTTTCTCTCAACCATCCGCCAGAGGGACGGAACTCCGCTGATGGATTCCCAGGGGAGGATAACCTCCCATCTAAGCGGGCTCTTCTACCGCACGATAAACCTCATGGAAGCGGGTATAAAGCCGGCCTATATCTTCGACGGCAAGCCGCCGGACTTCAAGAAGAAGGAGCTCGAGAAGAGGCGCGAGGCGAGAGAAGAAGCCGAAGAAAAGTGGTACGAGGCACTGGAGAGGGGCGACCTTGAGGAGGCCAAGAAGTACGCGATGCGTGCAACCCGCGTCAACGAGGAGCTCATAAACGACGCCAAAACGCTCCTCGAACTGATGGGCATCCCTGTTATTCAGGCTCCGAGCGAGGGTGAAGCGCAGGCTGCTTACATGGCTGCGAAGAAGAAGGTCTACGCCTCCGCTAGCCAGGACTACGATTCCCTGCTCTTTGGCGCGCCCAAGCTCGTGAGGAACCTCACGATAACGGGAAGGAGAAAGCTCCCGGGGAAGAACGTTTACGTCGAAGTCAAGCCCGAGCTGATAGTTCTGGAGGAGGTTCTCAAAGAGCTCGGAATCGACAGGGAGAAACTCATTGAGATGGCGGTTTTGGTCGGTACAGACTACAACCCAGGTGGGATTAAGGGAATCGGCCCGAAGAAGGCTCTAACGATAGTCAAGCGCACCAAAGACCCGCTCAAGAAGTACCAGAAGGAGAGCGAGGTCGACCTCTACGCGATAAAGGAGTTCTTCCTCAACCCGCCGGTCACAGATGACTACGAACTCAAATGGCGTGAGCCCGACGAAGAGGACATTATAAAGTTCCTCTGCGATGAGCACGACTTCAGCGAGGAGAGAGTGAAGAATGGCCTTGAAAGGCTGAAGAAAGCCGTAAAGGCAGGAAAGCAGTCGACGCTCGAGAGCTGGTTTGGGCGGAGGTAGTCTCTCTTTTTCCTTCAAACCGGAATCTTGAGGTTCAGCTTCTCCACCAGCTCTTTGTATCTGTTCCTTACCGTTACCTCGGTGACGCGCGCAACCTCCGCAACCTCACGCTGCGTCCTCTTCTCGTCCTCAAGCAGGCCCGCTATGTACAGGGCCGCCGCAACAAGGCCGGCCGGGCTCTTCCCGCTCGTGAGGCCCTTCTCGTAGGCCTCCTCAAGGATCGCAATGGCCCTTCTCCGGACCTTCTCGCTCAGGCCGAGCTCGTCGGCAAACTTGTTGACGTAGTCCGTTGGTTTGACGAAGAGCTTCTTTGGCGTGAGGTTGAGGTTCCTCGCGATAAAGCGGAAGCTCCTGCCTATCTCCTTCTTGTCGACGCGCGATATGTCCGCTATCTCGTCGAGCGTCCTCGGAACCTTGAGGAGCCTGCACGCAGCGTAAACACAGGCCGCTATAACACTCTCAATGGAGCGGCCCCTTATGAGGCCCTTCCTGACGGCCTCACGGTAGAGACGAGCAGCCTCCTCCTCGACGTGCCTCGGGAGCTTGAGCTGGCTCGCTATCCTGTCAAGCTCGCTCAGGGCGAATGCCAGGTTACGCTCGGCGGCATCGCTGACTCTCAGGCGAGACTGCCACTTCCTCAGGCGGTACATCTTCTCGCGCATCAAACCGGAAAGGTTCCTGTCGATGCCTATATCGGTTGAGAGACCCTTATCGTGAAGGAGAATGCTCTCTGGGGCACCAACGCGGGCCCTCTTTTCTCTTTGAGAAGCGTCAAAAGCGCGCCATTCCGGGCCCATATCTATGACGTTTTCCTCTATAACATAACCGCAAACCTTACAGACAACCTCTCCCCTACCCGGATCATAGATGAACTCCGTTGAGCCGCATACCGGGCAGACCCTACGCTTGCTCACTCCAACACCCCCAACCGGCCGGCTATTTTATAAAGCCCTTATAAACCTTCGCCCTTTTTCTTCGCCACATACCTAAGAATCCAAGCGAGGTCTTCACGTTTAAATGTGATCCTCTCAAGAACCCTAACTTCCCAGTCCTCCTCAACTATGTTGGCGTAAATCCAGAGGAAGACGGGATCATCGTCGGTTCCGACGTGAAGGTTCTTGTACAGAATATCGACCGTCCCATCCTTGTTCTTCTTAACGGAGACGGCCTTCCAGGTCTCGAGACTAACCTCTCCCTTTTCGTCGAGTATCTTAACTATCTCCTTGGCGTCCATGGAGTCACCTTCCGGACTCACCACTTAATCCTGAAGTCCCTTCTCGTCCTCGCGTCGATCTGGGCCAAAATCTTCTTCAGCTTGGCGTCGTCTATCGGCTCGCGTATCTGTCCAGCCTGATACAGCTGGACGAGGACGAGCTCCACTTGGCGGGCCAGCTCGGGCCTGACAAGCTTAACGCGCCCGAGTCTCTCCCTCGCCTCAGGGGTAAGTATGTGCCTCATTATGGCATTGAGCTGGGCCTCAAGCTCCATCTCCTGCCTTATGGCTTCCTCCTGGGCCTTCTGCTGCTCGAGGTATCTCTTCTGCAGTTCGAGGAGCTTCTTTTTTCTAATCTCCTCTATGTCCTCGGCCATTCTCTCACCTCCAAGTTAAGGTTAGACCCCGAGTTAAAAAGGTATTGGGAGCAAAAAACTTAAACGGTTCGACACAATCTTTCGATGTAACTCAAAGAATTAACGTTGGTGATAAAAATGAGAGCCCATTCGATAGTGTCCGTACTCATTGCGTTTCTCCTGCTCACCACACTTCTCCCACCTATCAAAGCGTACAGCACCGCTTGGTGTGAAAGTTGCCATCAGTTTATCGTCGAGAATGATGGCGTCTTTGCGTACAATGGAAGCACCTTCCAAGATTTGACCTGGGAGCTCCAGGCAAAAGGGCTAACACGTGAAGAGTTTCTGGATTTTGTTCAGACGATTAGCGTTGCTAATGCTGGGAACATCACATTGCTCTATTTCTTCCCCTACGACAGCCTGTACATGGCCATATACAACGGCGACACCCCTGTCGTTTTTAAGCCCGTCCTCGGCTACTGCGTCAACGGCATATGGGACTTCGTTTACTACAACGGGAACATCTTTTTCGTTGCCTCACTCGGAACACCTCACTTCGCGGCTGATTCAGTTATACGGCTCGACCCAGAGACGCTCAACGTTACCGAGGAGTGGAACCTGGCCTGGGACGCTCGCGAGAGGATAGCGCCAGAGAACGCGACCCTCATTCCCTATGCCTGGGTTCGTCTCGGTCTCGATGACCACGAAAGGCTTTGGGCCCGCGTGGACCTGATCATGCCTAACACCACTCTCTACTACCTCTACAACGGAACGAACTTCACACCCGTGAACGCGAGTCCGAAGCTCCACATCCCAAAGCCGAAGGCATCCTTCAGGATTGAGGTTCGGCGCGGGGTAACCTACTCCCTACCCTACCTGCTGCCCAAATACACTCCAACAAGATACTTCCTCGTCAAAAACGAAACTGAAAGGGATGTAACCGGCGAGGTAAAGGCTCTCGCCTATTCGGTGGAACCCCTACGCGCACTCTATGGCTTCTGGGATGATGAAAGGAAGGAATGGGTAGTTTCCTTTGGAATGTACGGCCTCACGGTTACCTACGCGGTAAGGGGAAGCTGCCGCGCACCGCTCGATGTGAGCGGCCTGCCCCTCGCGGCCTACAAGGGTTCCTACGTTATCCTGAGCAATGGTACGCTGAGCTGGAAGAACCACACGGTTAAAACACCCATCCAGAGCGAGTACTGGCTTGACAATCCCAATTACTCGCGCGGCTATGTCTCAGTCAGGGTTTACCAAAAGAGCGGTCATCAAGTAATAGCCTTTCCCTGGGAAGTTATCGGAAACGGAAGCATAAGACGGGGTTTCATAGCCTACGAAGTTACCGGAGATGGTTTCGTAATCTTCAACACGACGGACGAGAGGGAGCTCGGCCAAAATCTCGTTCCACTGCGTGTAATTCCAGAGGGCAAAGGAGACTCAAAGTGGAACAACGTCACCGGGACACTGATAATAAGCGAGGAGAACGGAACCGCGTTCCTAATAACGGAAGATGGGAGGGTTTCCGTAAACTTTACAGTTGCACGCAAAACGTGGAGCGTTATTGTCGGCAACGGCACGTTCTTGATGGTCGGGTTGAAAGATGCATACGTAGTCCCACCGTATGACAAGCCTGTGAGCGTTCTCCGCATCCCTAGCTGCGAAACACAAGGAAAAGGAGGAAATAACTGGTCGGGTGTGGTAACTCCACTCCTCGCTGGCATATTGGCTATTGCGGTCTTTGCCACGTTGCTTTTGATTAGAAAGCGTTAAGCCCGGTGCTCATAATCGGAACATCTGTGGACGTTGCTCAGAGCTGCCGCTGATGCTCAAAATCTGGACTGAGATATGGACAACTAAGAGAGAAGAGAGGCTGAAAGCCCTCAGTACTTCTTGAGCTCCGGAATCTGCTCCTCAAGCTCCTTCTTGAGCTCGGTGGCAATCTTGTCGAGGAAGCTCTGTCCCTGCGGGGTGACGATTCTTCCTTCGCCGGGGACCCTCTGAACAAAGCCGGCAGCCTCAAGCTGCTGGAGGGCCTTCCTGATAATGCTTCCACCGGCCTTATAGAAGTGCTCCGGGGCGTGACCGCGGTTCTTCCTTCCACCGTACCAGGTCCTGAGCCTCTCAATTCCGACCGGCCCGTCAATGTAGATCTTCCTGAAGATGCTGGCAACCCTGTAGTACCACCAGTCCTCCTGCTCTGGAAGGCGCTCCTTGTGCCTGCCGGTCTTGACGAACGGGGCCCACTCGGGCGGCTTTATAGCCTCTATCTCCTTGAGCTTCTGGGCAACCCTCTCGACGAGCAAATCACCAGGAACGTCATAAACCGTAGCCATCCTTCAATCCCTCCCCTTCTTGAATTTCCTCCTGAATTGAGCGATGTCGAGCTTGACTTTCTTAACGGGCTTCTCTTCCCGCTTTTCCTTCGAAAGCTCCTTTCTCTGGAGCTTCCTTAAATACTTTTCCCACCCCTCTCTCGGCTTGAACAATATAAACCTTTTGCCCCTGACTTCGATGAGTTCGCTGTCGGTGAGCTCGGCCACCTTCTCTGCCAGCTCCCTTCTTTCCATGCCTGTGCTGATGAGAGCACCCTTCCTGATCTCGACCTTGAGTATGCCGTCCTTCTCGAGCTGGGTGTTAATCTCACTTATAACGCTCTCATCGAGCCCTCTCTTGCCTATCCAGGCTCTGGGCTCGATGTCGTAATATTTAGCGCGAATGGCTCGCCTCACTTTTCCGGGTAAGCGTTTCTCCATCTCTCTCACCTCTAAGGCCTCTCGCCGTAGGCTGAAGGCTTTATAAAAGTTTGGCTTTTAAAGGTTGCCTAGCAAACTTCGCCTTTGCAAAGTTGCTCGATAGAGATTCATCAAAGTTTGTACGTCCCCTAATTAAACCCCAAGACCTTTAAATCTCTCGTCATAGTGGGAAGCATGAGGTGAAACAATGAAAGTCCACCATCTCTACTCCGGCGGGAAGGATTCCAGCTTAGCTGCGTGGATTCTAACGAGACTCGGCTACGAGGTTAGACTTGTAACGGTGAGTTTCGGCCTGCTCGACAACTGGAGATACGCAAAGGAAACCGCCCAAACCCTCGGCTTCGAGCATGAGGTTCTTTATCTGCCGAGGGAAGTGCTTGAGAAAGCGGCGGAGATGGCAATTAAGGATGGTCATCCCAACAATGCCATCCAATTCATCCACGAAAAAGCCCTGGAAGCTATAGCCTCCATGCCTGAAGTCGAGAGAGTGAGCGACGGTACGAGGAGAGACGACAGAGTTCCGTTCCTCGACCTCCCAAAGGCCCGCTCGCTGGAGGACAGGTTTGGCGTCGCATACATAAGACCGCTCCTCGGCCTCGGCTACAAGACGATAAGAGAGCTTACGGAATGGCTGTTTATCGTTGAAATCAGAGAGAGCGAAGAACTTCAGAAGGCGGACTACGAGGTCGAGCTGAGACACCTGCTCCGCGAGAAGGGCATCGACCCCCTGGAGATATTTCCAAAAAGGCACTACCAGTCGAGGGTTCTCGGCTGGAGGGAGAAGTAGAAAAGAAATCAGAGCTCGAGGCTGAGCTTCCTGACGACGGGGTCTTCAGCCTCTTCCGGCTTTATCTCTTCGATGCTCTCAATCCATATCTTGGCCCTCGGAACCCTGTGCTTGCTGCCTATCTCAGAGTAAACGAGCTCCTTGACGTGCTCCTGCTTGAGAGCCCTGTATTCCTTGGTGAAGGGCTGCTTCTTTCCGAGCCTCTCGAACACACCCTTAACGCGGAAGACCTTAACGTCCATTCCTCACACCTCCCTCAGTCAAGGAATCCCAAAGCCTCTTCAATCTTCACAATCTCGGGTCCAGTAGTGAGGTGTCCGACAACGACACCGTGAGAGTTCGCCAGCATGCACGAGCCGACGAAGGGAACGCCCATGTTGGCGGTTCCGACGTATATATCAACCTTGAAAAGGTCGCGGAGCCACTCAAGCTCCTCATCGGTGGCCTCTGGGTGAACGAGGCCGCCCCTGTTGGTGACGACACCCACACTGCCAACCGCGTGGTAGTCGCCTATCATTCCCCTCTCGACCTCAACGCCGAGTATGTCCTCGAGCTTCTTTGCCTCCTCTCGGGTGAACTTGACGCTTATGAGTGCGGCTTTGTCGTTGGCAAGGATCAGGTTGCCGAAGGCTGTAAGCGTGCTCTGGAAGGGCTCTATCCTCATGTCGATGTCGAGTTCGTTGAGTTCGTTCTGGATGTGCTCGAGCTCGGCGTCCCAGATGTACCAGGGGACAACTATCGCGTTGGAATTGCCGGCGGCGAATACGCCAACTATCCTGGATTTCATTATGCTCGTCTCGATGAGCGGAACCTTGAGAACCTCGCGGAGAACCTCGAGCTTCCTCTCTCCGAGACCCTCCCTGATAAGGGCTACCCTATCCGTAGCGGTACCGTAAACACCGAGGTACGGCGAATTCTCAAAATCGAGTCTTTCGATGTGCATCTCGTCACCTCGTGGGAATTAAAAGGAAAGGAATTCAGTCGGCAAGGTTGACGTAGGCAACCCTCTTGCCGTCCTGCTCCTCGACCTTGACCTTAACGCGGAGCTTGTTGGGCGGCTTCTCAGTGCCCCTCTCCCAGAGCTTCTCGTTGACGGCCGGGTCGATGATGACCTCCTCGGCCTTGGCGTGCCTCGCTATCCACTCGCGGACGAAGCGAGCCGCTCTGGGGGCCCTCTTCCAGCGCGGAACCCTCTTCTTAACCTTCCTAATCGGAACGGTGAATATGACCTCGTCTCCCGACTTAATCGGCATCTACATCACCTCACTCCTTAAGCTTGGTCCTTCTCCAGTGTCTCCTCTTGGGGTGGGTCATGACCTTTCTGTTGGTCTTAACGATGACCCAGACCGGAACACGCCTGTTCTGCTTCGCAGCCTTGGCAAGTCTGAGCTTCTTTGCAAGCGGCTTGTTTCTCGCCATTCACAATCCCTCCCGAGGTTATCGTGATGTCTAACGTTGCTTGACCTATCCTTTTTTAAGCTTTTTCGTGGGGTTTTAAGGTTTTCTGAAGGGCGGGATGAGAAAAAGGAAAGGCGAAATTCAGAATATCAGCGGCGCCCTGTACTCGCCCCAAACCTCGCGCAGGACGTCGGTGACCTCTCCAAGGGTCGCGAGGTGCCTGTGGGCCTCGATGATGTACGGCATGAGGTTCTCGTCCTCGGTTTCTGCCGCCTTCCTGAGCTTGTCGAGAGTCTCCTCGACCTTCTTGTTGTCGCGCTCGCTCCTGAGCTTCTTAAGGCGCTCTATCTGCTTCTCCCTGATGCTCGGGTCGACTTTGAGTATCTCGACGTCCAGCGGCTCGTCCACGATGAACTCGTTGACGCCGACGATGATGCGCTTCTTCTCTTCAACTTCCCTCTGGTACTTGTAGGCACTCTCCGCTATCTCCTTCTGGATATAACCGCGCTCAATGGCCCTCATCATGCCGCCCATCTTCTGGATCTTTTCGATGTACTTCAAAGCTTCTTCGTAGATGTGGTCAGTGAGCCACTCGATGTAGTAGGAACCGCCGAGCGGGTCTATCGTATCAACGACGCCGCTCTCGTAGGCGATGATCTGCTGGGTCCTGAGGGCGATCCTAACGCTCTTCTCGGTCGGAAGGCTCAGAGCCTCGTCGTAGGAGTTGGTGTGAAGTGACTGCGTTCCGCCGAGGACAGCCGCGAGGGCCTGTATAGCAACGCGGACTATGTTGTTCTCTGGCTGCTGGGCGGTGAGCGTTGAACCTGCCGTCTGCGTGTGGAAGCGCAGGAGCATTGAGCGCGGGTTCTTGGCGTTGAACCACTCCTTCATTATGTAGGCCCAGAGCCTTCTCGCGGCCCTGAACTTGGCAATCTCCTCAAGGAAGTTGTTGTGGGCGTTGAAGAAAAAGCTCAGCCTTCCGGCGAACTTATCAACGTCCATGCCCCTGTCTATGACGGCCTTAACGTACTCTATACCGTCCGCCAAAGTGAACGCGACCTCCTGAACCGCGTTTGCCCCAGCCTCGCGAATGTGGTAGCCGCTTATCGAAATCGGGTTCCACTTCGGCACGTGCTCGGCGCAGTACATGATGATATCGGTGGTGAGCCTCATGCTCGGCTGCGGCGGGAAGATGTAGGTTCCCCTGGCTATGTACTCCTTCAGAATGTCGTTCTGAACGGTTCCCCTGAGCTGGTGGGGCTGAACGCCCTGCTCCTCGGCGACGAGAATGTACATGGCGAGAAGGTTGGCGGCGGTTGAGTTAATCGTCATCGATGTTGAGACCTTATCGAGCGGGATTCCATCGAAGAGTATGCGCATATCCCAGAGAGAATCGATGGCAACACCGACCTTTCCGACCTCACCCTCGCTCATCGGGTGGTCGGAGTCATATCCTATCTGAGTGGGCAGATCAAAGGCGACGCTCAAACCCGTCTGTCCCTGGCTGAGGAGATACTTGTAGCGCTTGTTGCTCTCCTCCGCCGTTCCAAAACCTGCGTACTGCCTCATCGTCCAGAAACGGCCGCGATACATGGTTCCGTAAACGCCCCTCGTGAACGGATACTGCCCAGGGAAGCCAAGCTTCTCAAGGTAGTCCCAGTCCTCTCCGAGGTCAGCAGGTGTGTAAACGCGCTTTATCTCGAAGCCATCATCCGTCATGAACTTTTCCTTTCTTTCCGGCCTCTTCGCTATGAGAGGCTTGACAACTTTCTCCTCCCATTCCTCCTCAGCCTGCTTAATGGCCTTGAGCTTCTCCTTATCGAAAGTCATGCCTACCACCTGCCCTTATTTGGGCGAGCGACTATAAAAAGCTTTTACATAACGAAAGATCAAACTTGATGTTGGATATATTGTCCATCACTCAGGGAACTCCCTCCGGAGGAGAACAGCCCACGCTAGCAGCAGGAGAAGAACGGTAGCAGCTCCAAAGAAGAGTGCCGTATGGGCAGGATTTCCATGGAAATCAGTGAGATTAAGCTTATCGAATCCTGACTTAAGCAGCACGACCGTCTGATAGCCAAGGGTATAGCGCTCAGAGTTTTTCACGTAGGGTATCTGGGGAAGAAGGAACTGCAGGAGGAAAACGAGACCGAAAGTAGCTATGGAAGCGTAGAGCGGCCTCGTGACAATGACAGAAACCAGCATTGCAAGGGCTCCAAGGGCCGCGAGAACCAGTAGCGTCGCCCCTAGGATGAGGGCGAAGTCGGAAAGACCTTTCCACAGCCCCTCTATTCCTGTACCGTAAACGACAGGATTGTAGAGCCAGATTATTAAGTATGGAACTCCAAAGAGAACCGCCAGGGAACTCATCCCTGCCAAGAATTTTGCCGTTACGACCTCGCTTAAGCGAACTGGACGCGCAAGGAGTAGTCTTATCGTGCCCCGGTCGATTTCGCTCGCGAGGAGGTCGCTCATGAGGATTATCGCGAGTAGCTGGCCGATTATTCCGAGCCAGTAGTTGGGTACGAGGTCGAGCATAAGGGCCTGGAATGCTTTCTGCATAGCATCGACGCCCGTTCCAGTAGCGTTCGGGCTTATTAGGTAAATGAGTGTCGGAAAGAACGTGACAACGAAGAGCACCTTGAGCTTCCTTGAGCGAAGGTGCCTCCTGAATTCAGTCTCGAAAATAATCCAGAAGCCGCTCTTCGTCAATCCCCTCCCGCTTGTTGCAGCATTCTCGCTCATCCTTTCCACCCCACATTGAAGCGCTTCATGAGGATTCTCTCCAGCGGACTGGTGTGGGGCTTGAAGAGCTTAAGGGCGAGTTTCTCGCGGGCGAGGAAAGCTGGAACCTCCTCGAAGAACCGCTCGGCAAAGCGCTCGTCGAGCTTCACCCGGAGAACCCCTTCCTCCTTCCATGCCTCGCGCACGTAAACCTGCCCCTTCAGGAATTCAAGGAGCTTGGTATTGTCCGAGACGATGACATCGTAGTCAGTGCTTTCAACGTTCACCAGATCCCTCACGCGGCCCTGCTCTATGAGTTGACCGTCCTTGATGAGCCCAACGTAGTTGCACATCCTCTCTATCTCACTAACTATGTGTGAGCTAATGAATATCGTCTTGCCGACTTTTGCCAGCTCAAGAATCTTCCCGATGAACTCCATTCTGCCGAGCGGGTCGAGGTTGCTGGTAGGCTCGTCAAGGATGAGCATTTCGGGGTCGCCAAGAAGGGACGCGGCGAAGCTGACACGCTGCCTCTGGCCGCTAGATAGCTCCTTGATTTTGTTAAAGGCGAGTTTACCAACTCCGGTGTAGGCCATCAGCTCACGGGCCTGCTTAATGGCTTCTCCCCTTGGAAGGCCGAGCAGGCGCCCCATGTAGGTGAGGAACTCGAAGATGGTCATGTCCTCGTAAGCCAGGGGCTTCTCGGGCATGTAGCCGACCCGCTTCATTATTCCGACCCTCTCGCGCGGCATCTCAAGGCCGAAAATCCTTATCTCGCCGTAGGTCGGCTTGAGCGCACCGGTCAGCATCTTTATGGTGGTGGTCTTTCCGGCGCCGTTCGGCCCTAGGAAGCCGTAGACAGCCCCCTTAGGGACCTTGAGATTAAGATGATAGACGACGTTTCTTTTGCCGAAGAACTTGGTCAGTTCACGCGTCTCGAGTATGTAGGTGACCATCTCAACACCGAGATTACTATCGAAACGAAGCTAAATAAGGATTTCGGGCACTTATTCAAGTAATGATAATACGGAACCTCGGCCTCGACAGTTCGGCTAAGATTGCCTTCCAGAGTCATGCGCATACAGATCATTTCGTGAGCGGCGAGGTTATCTTCGCCACCAAAGCGACAAAGTTCCTCAGCCACCTCCGTAAGGGCGGCTTCTATCGCGAGGTCGAGTTTGGAGAGACCTTCTACCTCGGCGAGTACAAAGCCAGGCTCTATCCAGCAGGCCACATGCTCGGCTCGGCGGGAATAAAGCTCTGGCTGGACACAGAGACGGTTTTCTATACCGGCGACACCAAGTGGTTCAAGCTGAGAACCGCCGAAAAGAGCCACTTTCCGAGGGCCGACGTTCTCATAATCGAAGCTACCTTTGGGGTTCCCTCGTTCACGTTCCCATCCCCGCGAGAGGCCGAGAAAAAGCTGGTGGCCTTCGTGGAGGAGGCTTTAGACCGGGGAAAGAGGCCGACCCTCTACGTCAACCAGATGGGAAAGGCCCAGGAGGTCATGAAGATACTCGACGTTCATGGCTATACTGTGAAAGCCTCTAGGGAGATAGTGAAGGTCGCTCGGATTTATGCGAAGTTCGGAATCGAGTTTCGCAACATCGAGGGGGATGGCGATATCGTGCTTCGCTCCTATCGCTCGCCAAGGGTTGAGAACTCTCTTTCACCGTGGGAGCTTACTGTTTCGGGCTTTGGGAGGCTGAAGCTGAGCAATCATGCGGATTTCTGGGAGCTGATGAAGATAGTGGAGAGGGTAAAGCCCGAGAGAATTTTCACAGTCTATGGTTTCGCCGGGGAGTTCGCCCGTATACTGGGGGGTCTGGGTTACGAGGCGAAGGCCCTCGAGCCTAACTCTGTTCTGGAGCTCTAACCTTAAAAGGCGCAGGAACAACCTAAAATAGGGAAATCCCATGGAACTCGAAAAGCTGATTTATGCAATCCTCATAATCGTGATTGGCTCTCTAATCTCAAAGATCATAGGAATTAGCATAAGGAAATCCATGAACAGGTTTAACATCCACGACCTCATCCTCGACTTCCTCGAGGACTTTGTCGTCGTTGTAGGAGTCATGTTCTCAATCTTTACAGCTTTAAGTTACTTGGGCTACCAGATTGAGGGCCTGACGATAAGCGTGACCGCCTTCATCGGCATCCTCATGGGCTTTGGACTGCACGACATGCTGAACAACATAGCCGCAGGGGCTTGGATATCGGCAGTGAGGCCCTTCGAGATAGGTGACTACGTGAACCTAAAGGGCTACAAGGGCGTCGTTAAGGAGATAAACGCCACGAACATCGTTCTAATTGGGGACGACGGAGAGACCGTCACCATCCCCACCAAGCTCGTCTGGAACGCGCCCATTGTGAGGTTCAAGGAAAAGAAAACCAAAGAATGAAGCAGGTTTTAGTCACCGATGCACACTAAAAGACACAAAACTTTATAAACTCTTCTTTTTTAGTTACTACTGGTAACCAAAAGGTGAAGGGGGTGGTGCCGGTGGTCTGGAGGAGGGACCGCCCCTACTGGGACCCGTTCGACATAATGAGAGAGATTCAGGAGGAGATTGACGCAATATTCAGGGACTTCATGCGCGGGCCAAGGCTCTGGAGCCATCGCGAGGGGCCAGCTTACGAAGAGCTTACCAGCGAGGTCTGGAGGGAGCCATTCGTTGACATCTTCGACAGGGGCGACGAGTTCGTCATCACCGCTGAGCTTCCAGGAGTCAGAAAGGAGGACATCAAGGTCAGGGTCACCGAAGATGCGGTTTATATCGAGGCCCAGGTCAGGCGCGAGAAGGAGCTTGAGCGCGAGGGAGCCATAAAGATCGAGCGCTACTACAGCGGCTACAGGAGAATCATCAGGCTCCCAGAGGAAGTCATCCCAGAGAAGACCAGGGCCAAGTACAACAACGGCGTCCTTGAAATCAGGATTCCAAAGAAGCACCCGACCAAGAAGGAAGGAGAGGGCTTCGAGGTTAAGATTGAGTGACGCTTTCGTTTTAAGGGAAGGCAAGGGGGCACCCCCTTATCTTCCTCTACCATCAAACCCCCCGTAGTGGGGCTTCGCCCCACAACCCCGCCTTTCCTTAAACTCCTGAGGGGGCTCCGCCCCCTGCAACCCCAGATAAAATCAAGCTGCAAAAATCAAGATCATCGGTCATGAAAAGTTGGAGGTGGTAAATAATGGCCGAAAAAAGGGAAGCTAAGCTGAAGGTCGCGTCTGCATATCAGCGCGACGTTGGAAGAGGGATAGTTAGGATAGACAGGAAAGCCATGCGCGAGATTGGCGTCCAGCCGGGTGATATCATCGAGATCATCGGAACCAAGAACACCGCCGCGGTCGTTTGGCCAGCGTACCCAGAGGACGAGGGACTTTCCATCATCAGAATGGATGGAACCATCAGGAAGAACGCTGGAGTTGGACTTGGCGACGAGGTTACTGTCAGAAAGGCAGAGGTCAAGGAAGCCAAGAAGGTCATAGTTGCCCCGACCGAGCCGATACGCTTTGGACACGACTTCGTTGAGTGGCTCCACAGCAGGCTCGTCGGTAGGCCAGTCGTCAGGGGAGACTACATCAAGGTAGGTATACTAGGTCAGGAGCTCACCTTCGTCGTCACCGCGACCACTCCAGCTGGTATAGTCCAGATAACCGAGTTCACCGACTTCACCGTCAGCGAGAAGCCCGTCAAGGAGGTCAGCAAGACGGCAGCACTCGGCGTCACCTACGAGGACATAGGCGGCCTCAAGGACGTCATCCAGAAGGTCAGGGAGATGATAGAGCTCCCGCTCAAGCACCCGGAGATATTCGAGAAGCTCGGCATCGAGCCGCCGAAGGGTGTGCTCCTCTACGGTCCACCTGGAACTGGAAAGACGCTCCTCGCTAAGGCCGTCGCCAACGAGGCTAACGCTCACTTCATAGCCATCAACGGGCCGGAGATAATGAGCAAGTACTACGGCGAGAGCGAGGAGAGGCTCAGAGAGGTATTCAAGGAGGCAGAGGAGAACGCCCCAGCGATAATCTTCATAGACGAGATTGATGCAATTGCTCCCAAGAGAGAAGAGACCCACGGCGAAGTCGAGAAGAGAGTTGTCAGCCAGCTGCTGACTTTGATGGACGGCCTCAAGAGCCGCGGAAAGGTCATAGTCATTGCCGCTACCAACAGGCCCGATGCGATAGACCCTGCTCTAAGGAGGCCCGGACGCTTCGACCGTGAGCTTGAGGTGGGTGTGCCGGACAAGCAGGGCAGGAAAGAGATACTCCAGATACACACCAGAGGGATGCCAATCGAGCCAGAGTTCAGGGTCAGCAAGGTCAAGAAGATACTCGAGAACCTCCGTGGTGACGAGCGCTTCAGAGACGTCATCGACAGGGCCATCGAGAGAGTCGAGAAGGCCAAGACTGAGGAGGAAGCCAAGGAGATACTCAGGGAGCTCGATGAGAGGCTCTACGATGAGGTCAAGGTCAAGCTCATCGACGACCTGCTGGAGGAGCTCGCTGAGAAGACCCACGGCTTCGTTGGAGCTGATCTGGCAGCGCTGGCAAGAGAGGCAGCGATGGCCGCTCTGAGGAGGCTCATCAAGGAGGGCAAGATAGACTTCGAGGCTGAGCACATACCGAAGGAGGTCCTAGAGGAGCTCAAGGTCACCAAGAGGGACTTCTACGAGGCCCTCAAGATGGTCGAGCCGTCAGCGCTCAGGGAGGTGCTCCTCGAAGTCCCGAACGTCCGCTGGGACGACATCGGTGGCCTTGAAGATGTTAAGCAGGAACTCAAAGAGGCTGTCGAGTGGCCGCTCAAGTACCCGGAGGCCTTCCTCGGACTGGGCATAACCCCACCGAAGGGAATACTCCTTTACGGTCCTCCGGGAACCGGTAAGACGCTCCTCGCCAAGGCCGTCGCTACTGAGAGCGAGGCCAACTTCATCGCCATCAGGGGTCCAGAGGTGCTCAGCAAGTGGGTCGGCGAGAGCGAGAAGAACATCCGCGAGATATTCAGGAAGGCAAGGCAGGCAGCTCCAACGGTGATATTCATCGATGAGATCGACGCAATAGCCCCGCGCCGCGGCACTGACGTGAACAGGGTCACCGACAGGCTCATCAACCAGCTGCTCACCGAGATGGACGGCATAGCCGAGAACAGCGGTGTGGTTGTCATTGCTGCAACCAACAGGCCAGACATCATAGACCCAGCCCTGCTCAGGCCCGGAAGGTTCGACAGGCTGATACTCGTGCCAGCGCCAGACGAGAAGGCCAGACTGGAGATATTCAAGGTGCACACCAGGAACGTGCCGCTCGCTGAGGATGTCAGCCTCGAGGAGCTCGCCAGGAGAACGGAGGGCTACACTGGAGCCGATATCGCAGCAGTGGTCAGGGAGGCTGCCATGCTCGCCATGAGGAAGGCCCTCCAGGAGGGAGTCATCAAGCCTGGAATGAAGGCGGACGAGATAAGGCAAAGGGTCAAGGTTACAATGGCCGACTTCGAGGAGGCGCTGAAGAAGATAGGCCCCAGCGTGAGTAAGGAGACCATGGAGCACTACAGGAAGATACAGGAGCAGTTCAAGCACTCACGCGGCGCGTGAGCCAGTGAACGATAGTTCACGCGGGGCGAGGGGCCGATGCCCCAGCCTCTAACCTTTTAACCTTTTGAAACCATCTTTTCTGGGGATGCTATGGAAGTAATAAGAAAGCTCCAGGGAGCCTATGGGCTAACTCTAATTCTCATGATGTACCTCTACCCCCCCACTATAGTGGGCCTGCTCCTTCTTAGGGGAGCGCTCGAAAAGCTCGGCAGGGAAGAGCTCGGCCGCGCGGTTAGGCTTTCGATAGCTGCCTTCCTCCTCTCTGTGCCGCTCTACGTGGCAAAGATATTCCTGGGCATATCTGGCTGGGCGAAAGTGCTTGGGATAACCCCGATTGAAACGAGCCCGCTCGTTTACAACGGCGTTCACGTGGTCTTCCTGTTCCTGCAGGCGCTCTCGCTCTATTACCTCTACAAGACCCTCGATGTGCTTGCCGAGATGACCGAACAGACGATACTGAAAACCGCCGGACTGATTTTGATACTCGCAATCCCGATGCACTTCGTCAGCATCAAAGTCTACTTTGCCGCGACGCTAACTGGACTGGTGCTCATCCTGTTCGGTTTAGAAAATGCCAAGGAAGCAGTTGCATGGTAGCGTGCTGTTGAGCATGCCCAAAAGCTGGTCTCAAATACGAGGACGTCGTCATGCTCGCCCGCTCGAACGGGGCGGCCAAGAGATAGCTACCAAGCTTAAAGAGCTGCTAATCAACGTCGATGTGATAGAAATCGGAGGATGAGACTAAGCTATCATCTCGACTTCGAAGTCTACGGCCTTAAACTCTTCCATCTTCTCCTTTGCAATCTTCTCGGCCTTTTCGATGCTGTTAACTGCAATAACGAGCTCCTCCGGAAGGGTGTTTGCCCGGTAGTAGACTATCCTCGCCAGCATGAGGTCACCCCCAATATATCACTGAGAGTGATAGAAAATTTTGACCTTTTTTAAAAACATTGCTGCACAATTGAGAACGTCAATGAACGGAAAACCACAGCCGAAAGTGAGCATTGGTGCCTATTACTTACAAGGGACCCAAATGTGGGCATCAGCGTGGGGAAGAGTAAGAAGAAAGAAAACCACATAGAATTCACTCAAGCTTCTCGAGCTCGAAAACCCTCGCGTCCTTCCGCTTCAGTTCCCTGACCGCGACCCTTCTGGCCTCGTCGGCGGTTTCAGCGTGGAAAACAATCCTTTCGCCAGGGTTCTTGCCACCGTGGAGGGTGAGGGCCCATTTCATTTTACCACCGCAAAATCCTGTCACTCGTCCAAAATTTATAAGCTTAACGGGCATATTCTCGAACATGAAGTTAACGATTCGACAAGGAAATCTAAAGCAGATTATCGAGACGGCAAGGAAATCCGAAATCGAAATATGCGGCTTCCTATTTGGGAGGAAGGAACAAGAGGAGGCTATTGTTGAAGAAATTCGCTTCATCACCAATCGCCTGAACTCATCCACGGGATTTGAAATGGAGCCCCTTGAGATGGTGCAGGCCATAGATGAGGCAGAAGAAAGGGGACTTGAAGTCGTCGGCATCTTCCACTCACACTTGAAGTGCCCGCCGAGGCCGAGCGGGCATGATCTGCCTGGTATGAGGCTCTGGCCAGTTGTGTGGCTGATAGTTGATGATAATGGGAACTACAGGGCTTTTGTGCTTGAGGGAGAGAAAGTGCGGGAAGTTCCGGTTGAAATTGTGGGTAGCATTACGGACTGATGGCGAATATAGTCAAAGAAGAGAGAATGTTGAGGGAAGAGGATCGAAAGTGTGGGATTTGGGAGACTTCAAAAGGTTCAATCCTCCCTTATGATTATCTCTATCTTCTTCCCACCTCTGTAGCCCTTCATGGCCGAGAGCATACCCTTAATCGTCTTCTCGACGAGCTCCTGTACCCAGTCCTTCATCGGAAGAACCTGGCCGTCTATCTTAACGGTGACCTTCGGCTTTGAGCTGAGAACCACACAGTCGTTGAGCGTTTTCTCGCCTTTGACAATCATCCTCGCCATCTCGGCACACTTGTACCCACACATCCTGCAGTCTATATTGGGCAGCATGAAGGCGCGCTTTTCCACGAGGTCGGCGAGCCTCTCGGGCTCGGTGAGGGCGTTTATAACCGGCAATCCATCAACCTCGTCAATTCCGCTCTCGGCTATGACCCCGCTCACCGCTATCGCTAGACCATCGCTGAGCTCGAGGACGTCCTTGGCGTCTCTGGCGCAGATGACCCTGGGCAAGTGCTGCACCGATTTAAAGCCCTCCAGCAGAAGAAAATCGGCGTTGACCATTGAAAAGAGGACATTTATGTCCTTGGCCCTGAAGAGGAGCGCATCGGTGTCGTGGGCCTTCACGATGACAGCGTCGGCAATCTTTGAGAAGCGCCAGGTGTCGCTGTTCTCTTTGTCAAAATCTGCATGCATGCTCTTGGCTATCGCAACTCTGTAACCGCGCTCTTTCAGAACTCTCGCGACCGCCTCAACCGTCGCCGTTTTTCCACTCTTTTTGTAGCCAACAAATGCTACGGCCTTCATAGTATCCCCTCACAGGAGCATTATCCAGTTAAGGTCATCGATTTTAACTATCAACGCCTTGGCCTTGTTTCCGGCTATGTCCACGACGTCCCTCAGGAGGATAACCTCCTCGTCGAAGTCTTCGAGTATTCCCGTGAAGGAGTGCTCGTTGCTTACGGCTAGGGCCACCCTCTTACCCTTCCATGTTTCAAGAGTCTTGTCGAGGAGGTACTGCCTCTCGCTCATATCCTCACCTCCAGAAACCAAAAACCTATAAGGCTTTTAATCGTTTCCCGTTCGGTGATAGAATGAGGTTCGTCACGAAGAACGAGGCGGTCAAAAGGTCGCTGCTGGAAGACCTCAAGAGAGAAGGTATCAAGTTCGAACTTCATGAGAGACTGAGCTTCGAGAGCTTCGTAGGTTATCTTCTCGAGGGAACACTTGAAGAGATAAGTGCTCAGATAGACGTCATGGAAGGAGCCGACAGGGAAGCGCTCAAAGAAGGTTTTCTGTCCTTCAAGGAGAGTCTGAACCACATTCTGGAGCACATAAAGGTTGGCGAGAGATTCGAGACGCTCATCCAGGAGGGCCCGTGGGTCGCTGAAATCCTCGACCAGCTCACGAGAAACGAGGCGATAGAGTACAGCGACGGGATAATAAAGCTCAAAGAGGGTGTTGATATCACCAAGCTTAGGTTTGAGTTTAAGTTCCCCTTCAACCTCGTTCACAACCCGGAGAGCACCGAGAAAATCGCCAAGCAGTTCGCCTTCACCGACCTGACCATGGAGTACGAGTTCGAGATTCTCGAGCTCGACATACGCAAGATAAACACCCTCGGAAAGCTCGCCGCCAGGTACTTCCCCGAGGACTACCTCCTAAAGGTCTACTTCGGGCTAATCGGCAGGGCTATTCTCGCAGGGGAAATCCTCAAGGCCCTCGAAAACGAGAAGGTTCCCGAGGAGGATCTGGTGAAGGGCTTCGTGAGGGTTTCACCGATGGCCATACCCACCGAGAAGGGAACCCTCGTGATAAACTATTCGCCGAAGGCTCTGGAAGAAATCCTTCGCCTCCTGAAGAAGCTCGGTTACCTTGAGATAAAGGCAGGAAAGGTGAAGAAGCTGAGGGACCTCGTTTGAGTCCCTCTTTTTTAACATTCAGGACAATCGGAGGATTTTTCGAGTTTTCAATGGGTGGACGGTTCTGAGGGGAGCAGTCTGACCTCCTCCCCGCCTTAGCCAGGTTCCAACGAATTAACCCCTCGCCAAAGGCAGGGAGGTTTGAGGGGCTTCATTAAAGCCTAACAAGGGTGGGCTTTTTAGCCCCTCGGGGAGGGCCTTCCCCCCATTACCCCTACCTCCCGACAAAGCAGAGAGGCTCGGGGTTATGGTTCTTACCACCCTCTTCAAAATGTTGAAGGCTCCAACAAGGTCTGCGTTCATAACAACACCCTCTCTACGGCACTTAAACAAACCTCTGAAAATCCTCCCGTTTGGATGGCGTTGGCCGCAGAAAGGGCAGGATTGAGAAGTAAAAGCCTCATCAACAACTACAATAGAAATACCATACTCTTCAGCAACCTCTTTAAGGCGTTTTATGACGTAGTTAAAACGCCAGACGTGGGAGAGTAGGTAATTCTGTTTTCTGCCTTTATCAGAGTCCCTACTGATGCCTTTCGGGTAACCGACGACTATTCTTGAAACTCCAAGATGATAGAGCCTTTCCACAGTTTGCCTCACGGCAGTGTTAATGTAATGCCTCGCTTGAAGCTTAGCCCTCTCATGCATCTTTCTGAGCTTCCTGCTCTTTTTAGCTCCCGACTTGTTGAGTTTGGACTGATACTCAGCTATTTTCTTTCGCCAGTAAAAGGCTATGCTCTTCAGAGGCCTACCGTTCACGAGAAAGCTTTCACCATTCTCGACGTAAACGGCCATTAAGTTGTTTACTCCCAAGTCAATGCCCGCTGAGAGAGTTCCTAACGGTTCCCTCGGAACTTTAACCCACCTTTCTTCCCACAATCTCTCTTCTACCGTGAAGCTAATGTGAGCATACCATTTTCGCTTTACGGGATTGTAGGCTATTTCTAAGCGTCCTTGCTTTCCCCTCAAATGAATCCTGCCCTTGAACTGTATCCTTAAACGCCCGAACTTTCCGAGCCGTCTTAACTCTATGACGTTGCAATCAATCCGATACTGGTCGTTTCTCAGAGGAATAATGAACAGTTTTCTACTGTTTTCTTCCCTGATGAATTTCGGTGGTTTCGGCTTGAACCATTCTGGTAATTCTCCTGACTTTTTCTTCCTGTTGATGGAGAAAAAGCTTCTCCACGCTTCGGCATTCTTTCTGGCAAGAGTTTGGACTGTTGAGCCACCAATCCAGTCCTTAAACTGATAATATGCCTCTTGTTGAGTCCCCAAAAAGTCTATTTTACCGAACTCTTTGAATTGTTTTAGTCGTTCATAGTTGAGCTTGTTCCAGATTACGGCTGTTGCATAAGCTAACTCAAAGAGCGCTTTTTCCTGTTCTTTTGAGGGTTGTAGTTTCACTGTAACTGAGCGCTTCATCACAAGTTATGGTATCTCTCTAAGGTTTTAAAAGAGTAACGCTTTCCCATTAAAGAGCTGACTTTCAGAAATCCTTATCCCGCTCTAAAGGGTGAGATTTGATGAGCGAAAATATAAAAAAGTTATCCTCCCCCACCTGAGACGGAGAACCGGATAATCTTCGCTTTTCCATTTTTGGCCAACCAGTCCAGCAGCTCCTTCGCAAAGGTGAACTTCTTTCGCTTGCTCTCCCACACCGGCGAGTGCTCCTTCAGATCAGGTTTGCTCCATCTGCCGACCGTTTCACCGAAATCAAAGCCGACCAGGACTACCTCCTCGGCCCCCAAGGCCTCAGCCAGAAAAGCCGCCCTGTCACCGTCGGTGAAGCCACCGAAGTTGTAGACGATGTCCAGAGGTTCGGTCTGACACGTTCCGAGGATTCGCTTGAAAATGGGCACGTAAACACTCATCTTATCGATGTTGTCTCCGTGGGCGTGGATTACCATAAATGCCCCCCTATCGTTGGCTATCTTCAAGTCAGAGATCCTCCCATCGAGGTCAGTGACGACAATGTCTGGAACCAAGCCGAACTCAAGCAGTGCGGAAGTTGCCCCATCGGCCGCTATGAGCGTCCCATCGGAGAAGTCAAACTCCTTTAAGGCCTCCTCGAGGCTCGGACCGGCGCCAAAGATATAGACCTTTTTATCGATAATCGCCCCGAGTTCCTCCTTCAGGATGTACTCATCTCCCTCAAGAAGAAGTGCACGGAGTATCTGGGCTGCTTCGCGGTCCTTCTCAATGGAATATCCCATCTCCCGAATGATTCTCAGGTAGAATGGCTCCCACTCGCTCCACTCCATTTGCTCACCAAACCGAGTTAGGGAGGAGGTTTTTAAATCCTCCTCAGCCTTCCGTCGATTTTCAGCATCTCCTTCCACTGCCTTCCCGGCCAGTATATCTGACCACAGCTCTCGCAGATATAGAACTCGTCGTACTTCGCGTGAACGCTCGACGGAACTTTGTCTCTGATTTTCTCTTTCTGAATCGACCTTATTAGCCCGTTGCACTTCGGGCATCTCGCGTTGGCGGGAAGGAGCTCTTTGAACTCCAGCCCATGCTCCTTGAGCTCCTTAACCTGCCCCTCAAGTGAGTTTGAGTGGATAAGAATCACTTCTGCGCCGAGCCTTTTCGCCACTCCGGCCAAACCGAAATCTCTCGTGAGTATTATACGCCCCTCCTCCAAGGCAATCCTGAGTATCTCATTGTCATTCTCGATTCCGTAGAGTGTATCGTAGCCGTAGAGCCTCAACCAGCGGGCCAAACGACCGAGCATCATGTCGGCGATGAACCTCATGGATTAGAGTTGGTGGTAATCCTTATAAGGGAGTTATTTCACGACCGTAAAATAGGTGGTGGGATGATAGTCTACTTTATCGGCACCGGCGGGAGCGAGGGAATTCCGGCTCACCTCTGCACCTGCTCCTCATGCAACGAGGCGAGGAACTTTGGCTTCGCCCAGAGGAAGCCCTCTACAGTGGCAATAATCACGGAGAACAAAAAAGCCGTCCTCTTCGACGTTGGAACGGACATAAGAGACCATCTCAACGTCCCCCTTGCGACCATTTTCCTGACACACTGGCACCACGACCACATCTACGGCCTCTACAAGCTACGCTGGATGGCACTGAAGACGCCCCTATACGCCCCGGAGGGACACGCGGATGCGCTGATACTCAACGACCCCAAAAACCTGCAACCGAACTTCATAAAGCCCGGCGATACTCTGAAAATCGACACGCTTAAGATCACTGCCCTAAAGCTCAATCACCAGGTCGAAACTCTCGGTTATTTAATCGAGGAGGACGGAAAGAGTGTTGCAATACTCTACGACACAAAGGGACTTCCAGAGGAGACGTGGAAGGTTCTGGAGAAAAAGGCCCCACTGAGGCTGGCCATCGTTGACGCCACTTATCCCCCAGGTTTCGATGATCCCTACCACAACAACGTTGATGAGGGCGCTGAAATCGGGCTTGAGCTTACCGAGAGAACCGTTCTCAGCCACATATCTCACAAAAACCTGCCCTTCCTCGAACTCACGGAGTACGTCCGCAAAAGATGGGGCAACAAAGTTCTGGTCGCATATGATGGAATGGTTTTCTACGTTTGAGGCTAAGGTTTTTATCTCCGTTCTCCTAACCCCTACGGTGGTGGCATGAGAGTTTTTGAGCTCGCAAAGCGGAGAAAGACTGTGAGGCAGTTCCTACCGGATAAACCATCACTTGATGCAATCATGAAAGCCCTCGAGGCTGCAAAGGAAGCTCCATCCGGAATGAACGCCCAACCATGGCGCTTTGTTGTAATAGACGACGAGTGGCTCAAGGGAAGGATAAGGGAGCTCTGCGAGGAAGAAGAGAAGAAGTTCTACAAGAAAGTCTCAGGAGATTTGATGGTCTGGCTCACCGATAAGGGCTTTTCGCCCGAGAAACCTTTCCTAAGCGAGGCTCCATACCTAATACTGGTCTTCGGCCACACAAAGGCCCCCTACTGGCTCCAATCAACGTGGATAGCAGTCGGATATCTTCTTTTAGCACTTGAAGAGCTGGGCCTCGGGACGGTAACATACACACCGCCCAACCCGAAGCCTGTCGAGGAACTTTTGAACGCCCCCAGAGACTACAAGCTTCAGGTCATCCTGCCCGTTGGATATCCGGCAGACCCGAAGCCGAAATATGAGAGGAAAAAGCTTGAGGAGGTAGTGAGCTTCAACGGTTTCTGAGGAGCTCCTCAAGCTTCTCCAGGACTTCAATCTGCTCCCGAGTCTCAACGGCGCTTGGTTTAAGTGAGCGCACCCTCGAAAGGGCTTTACGAAGGGACAGGCCTTGAGAGTACATCAGCCACGCGGTTGCCACCGTCCCGCTCCTGCCGGAGCCACCCATACAATGGATAAGAACGCATTTGTCTTCCGCAGTGTTTTCCTCAATCCAGCGGAGGATTTCAAAGAGCTGTTCGATGCTCGGCGCCATGAAGTCAGGAATCGGGCTGTGAAGAACCTCAACTCCGCGCTTTTTCCATTCCTCCAGCGAATAGGGGAGCTCAAACTCTTCGACGAGGACAACGATGGCATCGAATTTCTTCGCTACCTCGTCCAGCTCTCTTTCCGTCGGCATCCTTGAGAAGGCAACTCTGCCGGACACGAACCTTGGATTCATGATATCCCAAGAGCAACTCGCAGAATGTGAAATAAACCTTTCGAAGCAAAGTTTTATTTCATATCCATGGAAGAACCAAAATGTATTTATGAACCTCGGAATAGATACCATTTTGGGAAGTCTAGGGAACAACTCCCCGAATAGGTGATAATATGAAAAAGATTTACGCATTTTTCCTGATGGGGATGTTTGTATTGAGCGTTCTCGCAGCAGGGTGTGTCAGCACAACAGAGACTTCAACGACCTCCACAGAAAGCCCAACTCCAACGGACACGATAACAATAGTCACGGACTTAAACGGGACCGTTGCGGTGGGTGATTTACAGTCCTACATAAACTCCCTCCCAGCGGCACCACTGACGGAGGAGGAGAAAGCGGGCCTCCTCTACATGGTCGAAGAAGAAAAGCTGGCCCATGACGTCTACGTCAAGCTCTACGAGAAGTGGGGACTTCCCATCTTCAACAACATAGCCCAGAGCGAGAGCACCCACGTTGAATCTGTAAGACTGCTCCTCGAGAAGTACAACCTCACTGATCCGACGGCAAATAGGGGAATAGGCGAATTCCAGAATCCTGACCTCCAGGCACTGTACGACCAGCTCATCGAGATGGGCATGAAGAGCCAGATCGACGCCCTGAAAGTCGGAGCGCTCATAGAGGAGACAGACATAGTTGACCTCCAGGAGAGAATAGCCCAGACAAACAAGATAGACATCATAACCATCTATGAAAACCTCATGATGGGCTCAAGGAACCACCTAAGATCCTTCGTTAGCACCCTTAAGAACTACGGCGTAACCTACGAACCGCAGGTTCTCAGCAAGGAGGAGTACGAGGAGATCATCAACAGCCCGATGGAGACCGGTGGACAGAGCGGACCGCAGGGACACGGCAACAGCGGATGAACTATTCTTTTTCTATCCTTTTCCAAGTTCGTAGATCAAAATCTCTTCCCCACGGCTCTGGGCTAGGAGCTCTCCGTTCCCCTCAAAGACCCATGCTCCACCAGGCGAATGAGCGTTAACGATAAACGTCCTAACCCCCAAAAGCCTAACACGTTCAGACATCGCTTCGATGTCCTCCACGGCGATTTCTCCACCCTCTGGGGAGTACTCCATAGGCACAAAGATGTAGTCAGGCCTTTTTCTCCGAATCCACTTCACTATCCTCTTGTTGTAGAGGTCGCCGCAGATGATTATCGCAACTTTGCCGAACTCCGTTTGAGCTGTTTTCACGGTGTTGCCGGTGCAGAACTCCATCGGCTCCTGGAACTTGCGGTGCTTGAGGAGAACCCTCCCATCGCGGCCAATCAGCAGGGCAGAGTTGTAGGTGCAGTTCTTGTAGGGCTCAAGGAGGCCAAAGATAACGTAGACGCCGTATTTCCTCGCAAGAGTGCTTACCCTTCTGACGATCTCATTGTAAAGCTCCGCCCCACTGAAGTCCCACTCTCGAAAACCCATAAGGTAGTACTCGGGGAAGACTACAAAGTCGGGACCGTGCTCCAGGGCCTCCTTAAAGCGTTTCTTAAACTCCCGCCAGTTGGCCTCGAAGTTTCCAACTTCAACGCGCATCGGGATTAGAGCTACCTTCATTTTTCAGCCTCCTGATTGCTGAAACCGTCACGAGAACGGTGAAGATAGTGAACAGCCTCCAGTCCCACCTCCCGAGCCTCTCCATCATGAGGTGAGCGAGCACGAGGGCAAAGAGGATAGATACAGCCTCGGAAAGCCATCGGGGACCCCACCGTTCCGCCAGATAAAGGCTCACGAGGTATAGGAAGGCGAACGCAAAGTAAACCGGCCCAAGTAGCAGGGCGGGGGCAAAGAAAAGAGCCACGGCTATGGCGACCAGAACTATGGCGAGGTCCTCCCTCACGAAGCCCACCGGAACCAAACTCGGGGATAACCTTAAAAACTTTTTTGTGTGGTAATTTTGGGGTGTTGAAATGAGAACCTACTCCTTCGGCGTCGAAACGGTTCCTGTTGCCCTCGCCGGAGATTTAATTGTTGGAAGCGTCCATGACGGAAAGAACTACAGGATAATGCTGGCAAAGCTCTGCGGTGAGGAAATAAAGGAAGTGAAATTCCTCTCAGGCAAGAACGACTGGGAAGGGCACTGCGTAACAAAGCTCGACGACGGCTACCTCATCGGAGGAGCGGTTGAAGGAATCGCAACTCCTGAGGGCGGCAGGAACTGGAAAGCATACCTCGCAAAGATTAATGAAGACCTCGAAGTTCTCTGGGAGTGGAAGTACCGCATCCTTGGAAACGAGTGCGTTTATTCAATCCTCTCCCTCTCGGACGGCTTTCTGCTCGGCGGTGAAGCATCAGACGAGAATGGGCGAAGCCTCTTCCTGATGAAGGTTGATAGAGAGGGGAATCCTATCTGGACGAGGACGCTCGGCCCGTGGAAAGACGCTGTGTTTGGCGGCCTCCTCAGAAGGAAAGACATCCTTACCCTTATCGGGAGCGTGAAGGAAGAGGGATGGAGGGTTACAGCATTTGACTTTAACGGTGAGGGTAACCTAACCGGCAAAAGGGAGCTCACAGAAGGAATCGCCCTCAGCATGACGAAGCTGGACGGCAGAACTCTAATTGCTGGCTACAAGGGCAGGGACTTCTGGGTCGCTTTGGTTGGAGAGGGAATCTCGTGGGAGGTAACGCTTGGAGAGGGCACTGCAACCGCTATCCTGCAGGAAGAGGACGGCATCCTCGTCGGAGGAGAGCTTGGGGGAAAGGCCGCCGTTTTGAAGCTCGACTTTGACGGAAAGCCCCTCTGGAAGAAAGAGCTCTGGGAGAACGGCTGGATGGAGGCGCTCGGAAAGAACATCGCGCTTGGGGTTAGAGAGGAAGGAGAAAAGACGGTGATGGTCATTCAGAGGCTTTAGTGCTATTTTTCTTTCTCAACTTAACTCCTGCGTAAGCCATGATAGGCATCGCTCCACCTATGGCAACGCCCCACAGCAGACCATCTGGCGAGTAAATTCCCTTGAGGTAGTCCCAGACTGTCCTGAGTTCGTCCCAGAAAGCAATTGGCGGCACCACAGCGAGAAGAACAATCGCCGCAGTGAGCGTTTTTCTCGCCCTTTCATACTTTATCAGCGCCCATGGAATCATGTTGCCGAGCCAGTGGATCGCCATGACAACGAGCACGCTTTTTGTGTAGAGATAGCCAAGGCTCAGCACGAAGCCCGTGAGGACGTTGGAAACGAGCATCCCACAGCCCCTCTCCGGATGGGAGAACTTGTGGCTGAGACCGAAGAAGATGGAGACAGCGATTAGGCCCGCAAAGGGATTCCAGAGCGAGAGGAGGCCTAAGAAGACGTACCGGAAGACGAGCTCCTCAGGGAGGACGGCGCTTATGATTTGAAGAACCGCAAGCTGGATAAAGCTCGCCTTCCGGATTAGCTCCACCATTTCCCTCTCTTCTTTGGACTGCGGGTTGAGAAAGCGATGAAACTCCCCAATGGCAGGTAGAAAGCTGAGAACGGCGAAGGCGAACAGGATTAGGAAGTCCCTGACCGGAAAGCTCCAGCGGAGGAAGTAAACATTTGGACAGAGGAGTGTCACGAAAATTGCGAGGACTACGTCAAAGATCGAGACAACAGTCCAGTAAGCGGCTATTTCGTTCGTCCGCATGCTCAGGCGTTCTACTATGGGGCGCAGGTAGAGCCCCTTGGAGAGCCAGAGGGCGAACGCCAAGATGAAGACCGCAAGAGAATTCATAACGTTACACCCTTTTGTTTCTCTCTACCCCAACGAGGTACACCGGAATCAAAAGGAAGGCCCCGATGAGAGGTGTGATGGTTAGGATTACACCCCCTCCCCCACCTCTCCACCAGTATCACTGAATTAAACTTCAAGGATAAAGTCTTTAAAACCCTTATCCATAGTAATCACGGTGGGAGAATGAGAAAGCTCGTCCTCTTCGCCCTCACTGATTAGATAGGGGTGATCGAATGCGCCCGATAATACTGAAAGGTGAGAAAGTCTCTCTGGGCGTAATCCTCCGAGAAGACATTCCGAAAATCTGGGAATGGAACAATGACAGAGAAGTTACCAAGACTCTCGCCGACCCCTCAGATGTTTCGACGCTTGAAGAGTGGATGAAGTGGTACGAGAATCTGACAACCAAAAAGTTAACCAAAAGGGCCTTTGCAATACTCAACGAGGAGGGCAAAATCGTTGGGACAGTCATCGTGAGCAGAATAGACTTCAGGAACGGAACGGCAGAGATAGGATACTTTCTTGGAAAAGAGCACTGGAACCGGGGTTATGGGAGCGAGGCAGTAGAACTAACCTTAAAGTACTGCTTTCGCTACATGAATCTGCGCAAGGTCTTTGCGAGAACCTATGAAAACAATGCTGCCTCAATAAGGATTCTTGAGAAGAACGGCTTCAAGCTGGTGGGAAAGTTAAGGAAGCATGCGTGGACACCAGATGGATATGTTGACATTTTGCTCTATGACATAATGAAGGAGGAGTGGAAGGATGCGGCGGATTCTGACCGCTGAGGATGTCAAAGAAACAAGCGCCCGTGGATTATTGCGCTTGCTTTGATTATCTCTGCCCCATTCATAGCAAACCATACTCCGGAAGAAATCAGGCAATACGCAAGGCTGGCGTTCCCATACGTTGTCATAATAACCCCAATCGTTGCAGGCTGGTTCGCCGGACGGAAGATAAGAAGGAGGCATGATAAGTATGACTTTCCCGATCGAAGAGGTCTTCCGCGTTGATGATTACATGTATTTCTACTCCGAAAAGCTAACGATTCTCATGTTTACGGCGGGTTCGGCGGCAGGGAGCTTTCGCTTGACGCACCGAGAATAATTGTGATTGCGAAAAAGATTTGAGAACCGGAAACGTTTAATCAGTGGGGGCCAGAGCATGAAATACCTTTCGTTGAACCTCGTGCTGGACTTCGAGACTGCCACAATTTATGGATATGCTAAAATAGAGTTTGAGAACCCCCAAAGAACCGTTCTCCTCAACAAAGGGCTTGAAGTTGTAAACTCTTCCGTTCCCTTCGCCCAGAGCATTAAACCACTTAAAGGATTTGAAGACTTTAAGGTTAGAGCTGTTGAGCTCGAAAGCTCGGCTGGAGAACTGTCCCTAGAATACCGCGGAAAGCTTGAGAGCTATGCTGGAGTTCTGCCATACCTCAAGGACAGCGTGAATCCCGAGTACACGCTCCTCCGCACGGATTCACTTTTCTATCCAGTCCCGAGCAAAGCCAACGTTCAGGAACTCATCGGGAAAGTCTCCTCCTCGAACTTCGATGCAGAGATAAAGCTCTCCGGAGTTTCAGAGGGATACGCAATAGGCTTCGGGGGCGAAATAAAGGGAAATATTCTGAAAATTAGAGGCACCAATAGGCTCGACATAGCCATCGCTCCCTTTGATGTCGTTGAGAGGAAAAACCTCCGCTTCTTCGTTCTCGACGTGGAAGGAATAGAAAAAACTGCAAGACTCGTCGAGAGAGCCTTTGAATTCTACTCAGGCCTCTTCGGTGAGAGAGACGTTTTTTATACCATCATCGAAATCCCTGACGGCTACGGTGGGCAGGCCGGCAAGGGTTACCAGCTGGTTGAGGGGAGAGCCCTAAGGGCTGAAATACCAGCTGGCATCTATCACGAACTCGCCCACCTATGGAATCCGAGGGCGACTCCGGAGGCCCATCTAAGCAGGTTCTTCGACGAGGCCTTTGCGAACTACCTGACGGCCCTCGCGATTAGGGAAATTCACGGGGAAGACGCCTTCAGGCGCTTCATGGAGAACCTGCGGAGGAATTACAGGGCAATAGTTAGGAAGTTCCCCGAGGCGGAAAGGCTCAAGCCCTCGGAGTGGGGAAGGCTTGGCCTCGGGGAGCTCTCCTACACGAAAGGAGCTTTGATTCTCCACGAACTCCACAGGAAGGCCGGCAATTTCTTCTATGAAATCCTGAGGAGGCTCGTTAGAGAGGAACGCGTTGACTTCGAGGTGTTTCGGGAGATTGTGAAGGAAACCACCGGGCTTGAGCTAGATATTTAGGTTAGCGCCGTAGAAACAACTTACGAGGGAAAAGTATTTATGATCCAAAATCCAAAAATATCCGGGGTTCCATGAGACGCATCAAACTTATTGTTTCACTTATCCTTATAGTTCTGATCACAATGTCCAATGGATGTATCAATAGTCCCGGAGAGGAAAAAACAGAAAGCCCGGTGATTGAGACGGTCCACGAAGGCGTGGACGAACGTATCTCCGAGAACACGTCACCTCCGGAGGAAGCAAAAGCCACGTTCCCCACGGGAACGTTCGGACCGAAGCCGCCTGATTGGTTCCTGTATTCTCCAAAGTACGCAGTTCTCGACGTGATCTCCAGGATTTCGAAGAGATACAACGTCACAGAGAGTCCCGCGAACATACCCCAACCCCCGAGGAGCCTCTCAAGCTTTACCGGAACGGCGAACGACACCGAGTTCGGCCTCTTTGCATACCCCAATTCAACCGCGGCCAGAGAAGCCATGAAATACGTGGTGGAAACCCTGAGGGAGAAGGGCTTCCAGCAGGGAGACGGAGGAAAAGCCTTCTGGGAGAGGGGAAACGAGACCTACACGGTGTTCTACACCTACGAGCATTACTTCTATGTCCTGTTTGTTGCGAGAACCGCCGGAGGGAGCGCGGAGGAGAGAACGGCACGCCTCTCAGAATTCGCGTGGAGCGTCATCACGGTTGGACCCAGTCCCGGCAAGGTTCTTGGTCTCTTCCTGCCCATCAAAGTGGTCGAGGACAACTGGAGCGAGGGGATGGGTTTGAGGTTCTCCGGTTACTTGGACGCCCTGAAGGGAACCGTTGAGGGAACCAACGTGAGTGCAGTTTTCCTTGTTTACCGGCCTCGTGAAGGGAGGGAGGTTTACCTCCAGCTCAAGGAGGCTTTCCTGGACAACGGCTGGGTTGAGAGGGAGTACATCAACACCTACACACAGAATCCAGCGGGACGTCTCATGGCGAGCGACTACTTCGAGGCCAACGGCTCCGGAATCTACATTGAACTGGCCGATGTGGCAGGAATGGAAAGGCTGACCCTGCTCTTCGGAGACGAGAGCGAGATTAAGGAAACCGTCCGGGAACTGTGGGAGTGGGGCGATCCGACGAAGGGCCTATCTGTGGAAGGAAACGGACTGCCGAGGGGGACCTTCCAGCCGGTCAGTGAGAGAGGCGTGAGGCCGGGGACGGTAATATCGATGGTTCTAGATGACCTCAGGAAGGACTTCAACATCACGACTGACTTCGTCGATATTCCCAAAGTCCCCGCGGCGGCCTGGTACACGGGCAGAACCGGCGACGTCGAGTTCATGCTCCTCGTTTATCCGAACGCCACAGCCTACCTCACCGCGCTCGACGAGCTGACCGAAAGACTCCTGGCTGAGGGCTGGGAGAGAACCGACAATGGAAGGGAACCCTACGCGAGAACCTTCGCTCGGGACTCAGATACCATAACGGTGTTCGTCCAGTACCGCTACAACCACTACCTCGCGATCGTCGTCAAGAAGCCCAAATACTCGACCAGCGACTTCTTCTGGCACGTGGTTGGCACGGGTGGAGCCAGTCCCGGCGAACTGCTCTCCTTTGGCAAACTTAGAAACGACGTGAAGCCATTGAACTGGACGGCGGAGGAGGGGCTGAGGTTCGACGGATACATATACAAGCTGGAGGGAAACGTTTCCTCCGGAGGCGCAAGGGCCACGGTGCTGTTCTACCCCCATGGCCTCGGCTGGGAAGTCTATCTCCAGCTAAAGAAAGCGTTCCTTGAAACGGTGTGGGCCGAGGAGGACTACGTCAAGCTTCCGTCCCACGATGAAAGGAGACACCTGGTGGCCAACGACCTCTTCGAGAAAAACGGAAAAGCGGTTTACATTGAGATTTCCACCTACGGGGACATGGACGTCCTGATACTGCTCTATGGGGACAAGCCAGGCGTTAAAACCTCCGCCAGGGCGATGTGGGAGTGAGAAGGGGAAGTGGCTATCTCCTAGAAAACCTGAAAAGCGTCTCCCTGAGCGGCGTGGAGGGGTCAAACTCCTCCACCAATCTCTCAACGATGTCCTCAGGAAGACTGCTCTCGATTAGAACCTTTCTGAACCTCCTCTTTCCGCAGTTTATTACACCCACTAACCCGGCCAGCTTGAAGAGTAAAAGGGGAAGTCGGAGAAAAAAGCGAAGGGGAAGTCTCAAGCCCCCTCCTCTCCATCGTTTCCAGGCTTTTTAGGTGCCTGCCCCATCATCTTCATCCAGTTGCCCTGCTCTTTCCCATAGCCCATCACGCCTCCAAGGGCCTCCATGAGCTTCTTGACGACATTTATGCTGTCCATGTACTCTTTGGTCAGAGTCAGGGCCTCCTCTTTATCCATACCCGCTTCAACGAGAGTTTTGTAGAACTCTGCCACGCTTCTGCCCATGGACTCTATCCTATCGGGGCTGTAGAGCTCTGCGAGGAGGTCCTTCAGCGGCCCCATAAGGTTCTCCATAACGTCGCCGAGCTTCTCCACGAGCTTTCCGACCTGCTCAAGATCTTTGTCTCCCTCGTAGGCTTCTATCAGCTTTCTGGTGATCTTCGCCTTTTTCTCAAGCAGCTCTACTTCCTCCGGCGTCTTGGCGTTTCTTATTCCCTCGGCCAGCTCATCTAAAAGCCTTTCCAGCTGCTCGGGAGTTTTCTTCCCAATCTCAACATCCACCATATCAACCACCTCAGTAATCATTAAGCTGGTCAAGCCTAATCGGCATTCCGATCATTTCAAGCCACTTCCTGACCACTTCCCTTGAGAGGGAGTAGGTCTTCCCCCTCTCGCCGGGAACCTCGATGATGATGCCGAGCTCCTTAAGCTCAGTCAGCTTTGCACGCACGGTATTTCTGGAGGCCTTCCCACGCCTGCCTTTGAGCTCGCGCGCTATCTGACTCACATTCGCGCGCTTGAGGTCAAAGAGAATCCTCACTATCTCCCTCGCTATGGGATCGCCCCTTACCTCCGGGACTGCCACATCGATGCTCAGCTCCCCATACTGAGCGTAAATATTGAGCAGCTTGAGATAAGCCTGGGCCAGTTGAGAGACCAGGTTGAAGCTCTCCCTGAGCTCGGCAAGGGCTTTCTTGAGCTCCTGGACTTCCCTGGCAAGGTCATCGTCAGGCATGTTTAAGGCTATGGTGGTCAATGCTTTAGCCTTTCCGGTCAGGGGTGAGCAACAACTCCGCAATCCAGATGTATCTATTTACCCTCTCGAACCGGTATCGGAGGTCAAACTTTTCGCAGATTTCCCGCAGGTGCTCTAAGGTTGCGAAGTACTCGTCCTCTATCTCATCGGTTATTCCGTCCTCCCCACCAATCCTTCTTTTCTCCTCTTCGGACTCAAACATGACGTCTCCTATAATGATCCTCCCGCCCGGTTTCAGGATTCTGAGCATCTCTTTCAGCGCGGCTTCTTTTTCCTCGTCGGGCACGTGGTGGAAGGCATAAGTGCTTATCACAGCATCGGCCGTTCCGTTCGGCAGGGGGATCCTGAGAAAGTGCCCATCGAGGGGCTCAAAGCCGTGTTTTCCCCTGAACTTCACCCGCATCCCGCGAGATGGCTCAACCCCTATATAGCGCTCGCATTTGAGAAAGCGCAGGATGTTCCCAGTGCCACAACCGATGTCCACAACTACGCCTTTAGCCTTCTCAGCGACCAGCCTTAAAACTTCCTCGTAATCTGTATGTATCCAGTCGTTTCTCATAACGTCCTCATCATAACTTTCCGCCCAGCTGTCAAAGTCCCACTCCAAACAAACCACCAATGAACGAAAGTTCATAAATCTTTTAACTATTATCTTCCTCAGATTCACTCATGAAACGAACCCTCTACCGCCTGCACATGCTCACATCCTCCTTTAGAATCGTTGGAGATGCCATCGAAAGCATCGCCTTACCCTGGAGCCTCCTCAACAGCACAGGCTCGCTGGTAAGCATAGGCGGCTATGCACTCTTCACACACCTGCCGTGGGTTATCCTGCCTCCCCTTCTCGGCAGAACCCTCGATAGGACGACCAAAAAAGTCAGGCTCGCTTTTCTCGCGCTCATTCTCCAGGCTTTCCTGGCGGTTCTCATAATCCCCTCTCCTCAAACGTCTGGGCCTTCTATCTCCTCGTTTCAGGGATTTCAGCTCTGGACATACTCCACCGCTACTACGGTTTCTCGCTGATAGCTTCGATGAACCTTGACTCTTCAGAGCTTCAGGGCCTCAACGCAAGGCTCGCAACCGCCGGAAATGCTGTCTCCCTCCTCGCTTTCCCGCTGGCCGGCTTCTTGGCCTATCGTTTTGAGATAAAGGCCATGCTCCTTGATGCACTGCTCCTTCTTCTCGGAGCGCTCACGCTGGTTCCGTATCTGAACGTTGAGGTAAAGAGGGAAAGGATTAACAAGGTAGCGGAAGAGAGGCCCATGGGCCTAAACAGAAAGCTCGTGATTGGAACCCTTGCCTCTGTGCTCCTCTTCAACTTCGCCCTCGGCTCCTTCAGGGTATTCGTCTTCTCATCTCTGAGGGAACTAGGAAAGGGGGAGGTCATCTACGGCCTCCTTCAGTCACTCACAACGGCCGGAAGCCTCGCGGCGGTGGTTTTACTGGCTTATTTGGCGCGAAGAAAGCTGGCTGGTTTAAAGCGACCACTTGTTGTAGGAATGCTCCTCCAGAGCTTCGCGTTACTCCCCACCGGATTTCCCGCCATGGTGGCCCTATTCCCTGCGGTCTTCCTGCTCGGCTTTGGCGGGGAAATGCTCAACGTATCATTTGATAGCCTTATGCAAAGATATATCTCGCTTGAGACCCTTGGAACTCTGAGGGGAGTTTTTGACGCACTCGCGACGCTGGTGATTCCACTCTCGCAGTTGGCCTTTGCGTGGCTGATAGGGAAGGGTATTGAAACGTTTAACCTCTCCCTAGGGGCTTTCCTTATTGGAGTCTCCGCCACTGCCTTCTTTGCCCTCACCACGAGAGACCTTCCGTCAGATTGAGGAGCTGGGCGGTCATGTTTTCGGTGACGTTGCCCGTTGCCCACACCTGATATATCCTTGAGATCTCGCCCTCAATCCTCAGGAGGACGTCCAGATTCCCGGCCACGAGTTCCCCCGGATCCTCGCTGTTCCTAGCGTGATTGAAGAAGTCGGCGAGGTTTGCAGATGCAACGTGAACATTCCAGTACACTCCTCCCCGGTGATGTCGTAGAGCGACGCCGAGGCCTCGCTGGGGGTGAGGGAGCAGAAGGCGTACCTCCCAATTCCCTCCCTCACGAGTTCCTCGCTCGTGTTGTTTTCGAGCATCGTTTCGAGCGCACCTATGTCCGTCAGGCAGAATAGGGCAGTGTTGGAGACAGCTATTAAGCCTCTCTTGGCATCATCAACCTCTGCTCTCTTCTCGTAGTAGGTGTAGCCAAAGGGGGGATGAGAGTATAAGCAGGATAAAGACAACAACGAGGAGACGCCTCATTAACACCATCAAGCGTAATTGAGAAAGGGCCTTAAAAGGTTTCCCCAACTACATGGGGGAAGCACGATGATTGTTCGAGAGGCACTGCCAGAGGACAGGCCGTTCATCGAGGAGATAGCGAAGCTGACGTGGGAAGGGGAAGACTACCTCGCGAGGGTCTTCGACGAGTGGCTTAAAGACGGCGGTTTTTACGTGCTCGAAATGGACGGAAAGGTAATCGGGACGGCAAAGCTAACCCTCCTGCCCGGAAAGGTCGGCTGGCTTGAGGGGCTGAGGGTTCATCCGGACTACAGGGGCAGGGGCTATGGGTGGAAGCTCCACTACTTTATGCTCCAGCTTGGCGAAAGGCTTGCGAGGGAAGGCAGGATTGATGCCCTTGAGTTCGCAACCTACTTCCTCAACCGCGAGAGCATTGCGATGGCTGAAAGAACCGGTTTTCACGTCAAAGCAAAGTTCTTCGTCTTTGGGACCAAAACGGAAAACTTTGAGCTGGAGGAGCCGGAGAGGGTAGAACCAACCATGAGTGACCTAACTTTAGGCCTCATTCCCGTTGGCTGGCGCTTCGTGAGGAGGAGCGAAGAGGCCTTAAAGTGGATTAAGCTCAACGCAGAGCTTTACGACTTCAACGGCTTCCGCTTCCTCGCTCCGAAGGAAGGGGAAACCTTCACGCCCCTCGACGTCGGTTTAGCCACGCTCAAGGCGATGCTTCCGGCGATGGCGTGGGTTGCAATGGAGAGAGAAAGAGAGAGCTTTGACGTAATGCTCCCGAGCGGGGTCAAACCGCTCCTGCCCGGCCTTAAAAGGCTTGGTCTCCTACTCTGGGACGAGACGGAGGAGCCAAACGTCCTGGTGTTTAGGAAGAGGCTCAGGTGATGTCGGGGGCACTTTTTCAAGTATCGTTCACGGCAGAGGAGGTCTGCATCATGGACATTCGTCTCCTCAGTAGAGCGGATGAGAGAACTGACTGCCTCCAGATAGCCAAGGGTCTTCCGGAGTGGTTTAACGAGGCCGGCCTAAAGGCGATGGAACGGGATTTGCAGAGGGAAACAACTTTCGTTGCGGTTGAGAAAGACCAAGTTCTCGGCTTCATAACTGTCAAACCCCTCAACGAGAAGGCCCTCGAAATTCTCTGGACGGCCGTTCGGCGGGAGTGCCACGGAGAGGGAATCGGAACGGAAATGCTCCGCTTCATCGAGGAGTGGGCAAAGGGGAGAGGCTTTGAGGTTCTCGTCGTTAAAACGTCGGGCGATTTATCGTACAAACCCTACGACGAGACAAGGCGGTTCTACGAGCGGAGGGGCTTCATCAGGATAGCGCTGATTGACCCCTACCCCGAGTGGGGCGAGCCGGCTCTGATTTACACCAAGTGCTTAAAGAGAAAGGAAGAGCGTTAGGCTTATAGGTCCGTTCTAAAAACCTATACGGTGTTCCTATGCGCTGGAATGAAATTCCGCGAGATGCCAAAGCTTACATGCTTTACCACACCATTATAGCACCCCAGCTCATAGTCTGGATTCTTCTGCCTCTCTACATGATGTACTCCGGCTACTCCGTCCTCGAGGTCGGGGCGTTCTTCACAGCCGTCAACATCATCGCAATTCCACTCACCTATCTCCTCGGAAGGGCGTTCAACAGATGGGACATCAAAAAAGGGCTGATGGTGATTGACGCCCTCGACGGAGTAGCATACATCCTCTACGGCTTTGCCAAAGGTGCTATAGCTCCGATCATGCTCTTTGCAGGAAGAACAGTAGAGAAGCTCTCGACGGTGCTTTACCCTCTCTACCGTGCCTATGAGCAGATTATCTACCCGGAGGACAGGTACGAAGAAATCTTCGCCTGGCACCTGCGCCTGCCCGAGATAAGTCGGCTGATAACCTTCCCGATCCTCGGCTACCTCTTCGGCTACGTCTGGAGCTCAGCAGAGCACTACCGCCTGGCGTTCATCTTCTTCGGCCTGCTCTCGATACCGACCATCGCCTACATCTGGCTCTTCCTTCCGTCGGTTGGCAAAGAGGAGAGGATAACCCCTGAGGGCTTTACCTTCAGGGTCGGCGAGTTCAAGCTCCTGCTGGTCTTTGAAGCGCTGCTGACTCTGGCGTGGTCCCTCGCGCCTGAGCTGGTGCTCATCAACTACGTTGTCTTCGTGCTCCACAAGACGGTCTTCGAGGTAACGCTGATAGCCTGCGCGAGCAGTCTGGCCTCGATAATTGGAACCTATGCCATCGAGAGAGTCCCGAAGGAGAGGGGTTTTCAGGCGATTGGCCTAGGAATGTTCCTCAACGCGGTCTATGCCCTCGTCATGGTGCTCTCGCCGCCATTCTGGCTGGCGCTGGCGGTGTACGCCCTCGGCGATTTCGGGAACACACTCTGGTTCCCGTTCTACCGCTCGTGGCAGTTCTCGCTGATTCCGAAGGAGCGCGCCAGCGAGTTCCACGCGGCGATATCGAGCTACAACAGGCTGATTGGCCTTGTCACGCCATTCATCGCCGGCGCACTGGCGAGCGTACATGCGACGCTTCCTTACGCGGCGAGCTTGGGGCTGTTCCTCTTAGCCGGGGCACTTTTCGTTAGAGGGGAAGCCTTTAGAAAGGCGAAGGTAAGAAGCAACCTCCAGTGAGGGGATGGAAAATGAAGAAGGTCGCGGTAATAGACATCGAGGGGACTTTAACAGACTTCGAGTTCTGGAGGGAGATGGCCAGAATAACCGGAAAACGGGAGATAGAGGAGCTTCTTGAAAAGGGCCTCTCCGGGGAGGTGGAGTGGCTGGATTCCCTCCTCAAACGGGTGGGGCTCATAAGAGGTATCGACGAGGGGACGTTCCTCAGGACGAGGGAGAAGGTAAACGTGAGTCCTGAGGCGAGAGAGCTCGTTGAAACGCTCAGGGAGAAGGGCTTTAAGGTGGTTCTCATCAGCGGTTCCTTTGAGGAGGTTCTTGAGCCCTTTAAGGAACTCGGAGATGAGTTCATGGCCAATCGGGCAATCTTTGAGGATGGGAAGTTCCAGGGAATAAGGCTAAGATTCCGGGATAAAGGGGAGTTCCTCAAAAGATTCAGGGACGGTTTTATCCTCGCTATGGGAGATGGTTACGCGGACGCCAAGATGTTCGAGAGGGCCGACATGGGGATAGCCGTCGGCAGGGAGATACCCGGGGCGGATCTTCTGGTAAAAGACCTGAAAGAGCTGGTGGATTTCATAAAGAATCTAAAGCCTTAGTTCTCAGCCGCCAGCCGTCAATATCAAAACCACCCATTTTCTCAAAGATGTGCGTTATGACTCTCTCCAGATTTTCAGCCTTGCTTCTCTCAAGAGCATTCAGGAACAGCTCTACGAACTCCCTATCAGGAAATTCCTCAAACATGTACGCTTTTCTGAACCTCTCGTCTCTGAAAAGGCGGTAAGCCTTGCTCACTGGAGGAATTTCAACACCCAAGAACTTCGAATAAACCTCAAGGGCTCTGCTGAGAGCCAGGTGGTAGAGGTAGCCAGAGCTGGGATCGTTCCTGTCTTCAGCGTCCTTCAGACTGTCGAGCATGTCCCAGAGGGAGTACTTAGCTACTTCCACCCATGTCTCATCGGGCCGTTCAAAGGGTCTCTTCATGTATTCCAGCGCTTCTGCTTTGAGAACCTCAGCTATTCCAGTCCTGTCAAAGAGCACTTTCCCAATTACTATAATCCTCGCCGTGGCCCGGCTGTTCTGGGCAAACTCCTCCTCAAAGTAGTGTCTGATCTGTCTTACCGGGTTTGCGAAGTACTCGATTAAAGTCCCATTTATAACGACGTTTCCCCTCTCCCTCCATTCCACGTCATCGGAGAGCACGATGTAAACGTCTACCTCGGAGTATTTGGTCTGTAGCCCAACTGCATAACTTCCAGTTAGCAGAGCGGCCTCAACGAAGTCCTTAATTTTCCAGTCCTCGATGAACTGTTCCAAAGCGAGTTTCCAGTCTGCCTCCATACATATCTCCTCTATTCAAAGTAAAATAAAGAGATCCAAGGCTTCTAAAACTCCGGAATCCTTATCGGCGCCTGAAGTTCCTTCTCCGAGCTTTCGAGATTTGTGGCGAGCATCTTTATCCTTTCAACACCCTTGATTTCCTTTATGAACTCGGCAACGCTCTTCGGCACGAGCTCCTCCCAGGGTTCTCCTTCCACCATGCGCTTTCTTATTTCGGTTGCCGAGAGGATGTCCTTCCTGAACATGGGTTGTACTATGACCTCGTATCCCCGCTCACGGAAGAGCTGAGCGACAAGAGAGTTTCCAGTGAAGACGACGTCAAATCTTGGAACCATGCTCTGGACGTAGGTTGACCAGATGGCGTTGAAGTTGATGTCCGGTAGTGGAATCAGATAGTAGCGCTTCTCCAGACCCGCCTCGTCCAGAGCCCTTATGAGCATCTCCATCCTTTCGCTCGTCGTGAAGGGGTTCTTGAGCGTGTGGCTGGCCTGGGCGCTACCGATGCCTATTATCACCTCATCCACCTGCGAGAAAACAAACTCAAGGGCCTTTATGTGCCCGTTGTGAACCGGCTGGAAACGGCCGACGAACAGACCGCGCTTCGGCATTTTAATCACCTCTCATTGAACCAACCTCACCCTCACCTCATCCCCAACCTTCAGCCCGAGCCTCTCAGCAGCAGAGCCCTGGTTGACGGCTATCTCGAGGTAGTCGTGACTTCCGGGTAAAGCCAGAAGCTCACCGGGCTTTACCAGGCCATAGGTTTCGAGGTAGGGAATGAGTAACTCAAAGTCGATGAGCTCAACGGCTTTTGGCCTTCTGTAGTCCTCAAGGTTGAGTATGACGTTCCCAAAGTCGTCTATGTAGATTACCTTGAGCTTCCAGATTTCTCCTTCTTTTTTGGGCTCGACCTCAAGCCTAATTAAGCTTTCCAAGGGAATCTCCCGGCCGAGCTCTTCTGGAGAATGCCCAGCATCCAGCAGGGCTCCAGCTGGCCCGAAGATGTCCCTTCCATGGAAGGTCGAGCTTATCCTCCAGCCAGTAAAGCGCTTTATCTTCTCAAAGTCTATTTCGTAGGCTGCTCTAGGTTTTATGTGCTTCATGGGGAGTGTTGCCAATCCATTGTCGGGGACAACCAGAAACTGCTCGCCCTCTATAATGATAGCCCTCCTGCTCGTCCCGACACCAGGATCAATCACTCCAACGTGGACGGTGCCTTTAGGCGAATACTTGACAACCTGCTCCATGACAAAGGAGCCTTCTATAATTGAGTGCCTCGTTACTGAGTGGGTTACGTCAACGAGCACTGCCCCTGGGTTAACCCTGAGCATTGCCACCTTCATCTCGCCGACGTAGGGCCCCTTCAAACCGAAATCTGTCGTCAGCGTTATCACTGCCACCACCCAAACTTTATTAACGTCAGTGCTTAAGAGACTTTGGAAGATGGTTATGAGGAAAGGTCCCGCGGTGATTCTCCTGGTCCTCCTGGTGCTGGTTTCAGGCTGCCTCTTCAAGCCACCGGCCGAGGTCAGATTCTCGGTTGACAAGACCCTGGTAAGGCCTGGTGGAACGCTCCATGTGATGGTCTTCGTAAACAACACCGGAAAAGTCGGCCTAACGGGAGCAACCCTTGTCCTGGGTGATGACAACTTCCAGATACTCCAAGAGCCGAAGTTTCCCGATGTCCTGAGGGTTGGAGACAGCGTTCAGCTCGTCTGGATCCTGAGGGCACCCATGAAGCCGGGCGTTTACAACCTCAAACTCTCCTTAGAGCTGACCGATGAACTCAAACGCTCTTGGACAGGCTTCTATGGACAGTTCAGGATAACAGTCTCGAACGAGGCCGGTCCTCCTGACGAGCTCAAACTCAACGTGGAAGCCCCAACAACTCTGAAAGGAGGAGAAACGGCTAGGATAACCGTCACAATCGAGAACACCCTCGAGGTTCCAGTTGAGCTCCGCGATATAAGCTTCAACCTCCTCGACGGAATGAGGCTCGTCAGTGCCAATGCCCTTCCTGACACAATAGATGGCAATGGGAAGATTAGACTGAGCTATACCGTCAGCGTGCCCTACGCATACAGGGACGGTTACGTCTCGGTAATACTCAAGTATGCAATCAGCGGGGCAGAGGGCAGCGTGGTGAAGAGTGTGCCCCTTAAAGTAGTGTGGACGCCCTGGAACGAGAGCAACGAGACCCTGAGAGAGGCATATGGACTCAAATACCACTGGATAACCGACGAGTACATAGTTGACGGCTACTGGGCAGAGCGCTACAACTCAACGCCGGCTTTCAAGGGAAGCGAGCTGAGGGACATGGCCCTCAATATTATCGGAAACGCTGTGTCAGAGTCCCATGCAGTGAAAGCCATCTACAACTGGATGATGAGGACGTACTCATTCGGAGACACAACCTCAACCCTCGAGCCGTCCAAGATACTCCAGCAGGATAGGATAAGCTACGCTGAGGCACAGATACTTATGACTGCCATGCTGCGCTCCGTTGATGTCCCTGCCAGGGTTATAACTCTCTCCAACGGCACGGACTGCACGCTGAGACCGATGACAGAGTTCTACACCGCCGACGGCTGGTACGTAGTTGATATCAGGCACGGCTTCGTGGGTTCTCTCGATGAGTACCTGGCGAGTCCCTACTTCCCCAAGCTCTATCAGCTTGTGACGCGTGACGGTTATCGTATAGTCGCTCAAGCCCCAGAGACGCTCGAGGGCCATGAGCATGTGGACGTTACCGGGGATTTCTTGGCCAATCTGGAGGACAGGCTTCTCAGGATTGTCACAGAGAGACTCAAACCAGAGCTCCGTTCCAAGCTAATGCTCGTGATGAGCAACCTCGACGAGAACGAGAGGCTCTACGCACTCTTCCTCTTCGCCTCGGCTCCGAACGAGGAGGACCTCAACAGGGTCATCGCGGAGTACAGCACGGGCAAGATAGAGCAAGACGTAAAAACCATGTACGAGTTCTACAAGAACATGACCTGGGGAGACGATTTCACAAAGTACTGGAGAATATTCGCGGGGGAGGTCGGATGATAGTAGTACTTCGCCTTGGACACAGACCGGAGAGAGATAAAAGGATAACCACGCACGTGGCCTTAACAGCTAGAGCCCTCGGGGCGGATAAAATAATAATCGCAGCTGAGCTCGACGAACACGTTAAGGAAAGCGTGGAGGATGTCGTTGAGAGGTGGGGTGGGCCTTTCGAGATAGAGTTCAACCCGAGCTGGAAAAAGGTAATGCGCGAGTGGAAAGAGATGGGTGGAATAATAGCCCATCTGACCATGTACGGTATTCACATCGACGATGCCGTTCCAAAGATTAAGGAAGAACTGAACTCGGGAAGGAACATTATGGTGGTCGTCGGTGCCGAGAAGGTGCCAAAAGAAGTTTACGAAATGGCCGACTACAACGTGGCCGTCGGAAATCAGCCCCACAGCGAGGTGGCGGCTTTAGCAGTCTTCCTCGACAGGCTTCTCAATGGTGCTGGCCTGAGGAAGGAGTTCCAGAACGCGAGGCTCAAGATAATACCCCAGGAGAAGGGCAAGAAAGTGGTAGAGCTGGGGGAGTAAGGCATGGTGCTCAACAGGTACCGGGCCAACGTCAAAGGCTTCCTTGAGGCCATCGTAAGGCCGCTCGCAAAAGCTGGGGTTACACCGAATCAGATAACCTTCGTTGGGCTTTTGATAAGTTTAATCGGCGCCTACTTCTTCTACCGCGGCGAGCAGGTTATAGCCGCCCTCGTCCTTCTCTTTGGTTCTCTCATTGATGCACTCGACGGAACCCTCGCCAGAATGACGGGCAAGACGAGCCGCTTCGGAGCGTTCCTGGATTCAACCTTTGACAGGATAAGCGATGGGGCCGTGCTCTTCGGAATAGCCCTCGGAAACCTTGTTGACTGGAGGATAGCTTTCATCGCCTTCATGGGGAGCTATCTCGTCAGCTACGAGCGCTGCAGAGCTGAGCTTGCCGGCTCTGGAACTTTGGCGGTGGGAATAGCGGAGAGGGCAGAAAGACTCCTCATACTTATAATCACCGCCTTGTTCGGATACGTGAAGTACGGCGTCTACGCCGTCGCCGTTCTGGCGTGGATAACAGTTCTCCAGAGGATGTGGGAGGCCTACAAGAGATTGAAGTGAAAAGAAGGGGAATGACGAGAATTTCGCTAGCTGAGACGCGCTTCGCGCTGGATGATGAGCCCTGCCGTTGCCGACCCCCTTTCTCATTTCTCGAGCATGCTCCTGGCTATTTCGACGACCTCGCTAAGCTTTGAGACAACAAAATCGCAGTTCTTCCAGAGCTCACGCTTTGTCCCGCTCGGGTCGAGCAGAACACTGATCATGCCGACGTTTTTCGCCCCGACGCAGTCCTTTGCCGGGTTATCGCCGACGTAGATGGCCTCCTCGGCTTTAACTCCCGCCTTCTCCATGGCGAGCTGGAAGGGTCTCGGATGAGGCTTGTAGTAGCCAGCGTCCTCGCTGGTCGTTATACTGTCGAAGAGCTCGTAGATGCCGAGAGCCTTAAGGTGAGCCTCGATGTAGTCATTGTCGGAGTCGGTTATAATACCAACATGGAGGCCAAGGTCTTTCAGGGCCTTGATTGTCTCAACGGCATCGTCGAAGAGTTTTCCATATTTTTCGTGCATGGCGATGCTTATCTCCCAGAAATCCTCGGGAACAGGGAAGCCGTAATGCTCGGCAACCTTTCTTATGGCCTCGGTGTCGACGTCCCTTATCTTAACGTAGGGCTTTCCGGCGAGCTCCTTGAAGAGGGCCGAGCTTTCAGCCTCGTACTCCCCCCAGACTTTAACGACGTCCAAATCTTCCCTGCCGGCCCTTCTGAGAACCTCCCCAACGATGTGCTGGTGGGTTACGTTTTCCCCTTCCTTTGTTATGAGCGTGCCAACGAAGTCGAAGAAGACCGCCCTGAGCATCTTTACCACCGTAGGAACTTAGGGAGGGACGTTAAAACCGTTCCCTTGGCACAACGACAACTTTTGGTCGAAAAATTTTCATGAACTTGCCTTGATGACGGAAAAACTTTGGAAAGACTTTTATCGATGGGCAGAACACGGAGGGGAAACGGAAGGGGGTGAGCGAAATCGAGGCAATACTCCTCGTCTGGGGCGTCCGGGACGAGGTTTTAGAGAAGCTCCCCGTTGAAGGCTACTGGCTCTACGGGGAGTACGACTTCATAGCGAAGGTGGAGTTCATGAGCGAGAAGGAAGCCGAGGAGTTTGAGAGGAAGCTTAGAAGGCTCATTCACGGAGGAACATTCAAGCTCATTCCGGTAAAGCTCTCCGCCGTCAAGAACAGTGAAGGAGAAGGAGTTAAAGTGAGCATGCTCGAGAGCGTCAGAGCTTCGGCCCCATGAGGCCCCTCTTTTTCAGCTCTTCATAGGCCCTCCTCAACGCGTCTCTTATCAGATAGCGCTTGTTCAAACCTCCAAGCCTGTAGGCAGCTTTCCTCAGACTGCCCGCCTGGAGGAAGAGCTCGATGAGCTTTCTGTCCTCCTCAGGAAGGTCAAGGTGCTTCAGGGCCATCTCGGCTATCTCAATCGGCAGGTTCCCTTCGTAGGCGTAGTCAGATGAGGTAACCGGCCTATCAAAGCGCTCAACGATGCGGAAGACTATCACGTGGGCCTTTGAGTCATCGTCCACGTACCTGTAGTGCTCCTTCAGGGCTTTAATCAGCTCTTCCCTGCTTGAAAATCCATCGAGAAAAGCGTCCTCATCGGTGAGCTCTCCAACTGTTTTGCTTTCGACCCTCTCGATTACTGCCTTTGCTATAGCGTAGCCGCCGGAGTGGATGAGCACCTCGTCGCCAGGCTTGAGGTTCGGCTTCCTGCCCAACCTCACTGTGGCCCTCTTCTTGCCCTTGAGGATTAAATCGGCGTATTTGCCGTCGAACTCGAGGTGCTTCATGACTCACCCCTCGCCAATCAGCTTGAACCTTATAGCTATTACCCCATACCGGTTCTCCTTCCACTTGGGGTACATATTGTGAAACCTCTTAAGGGCCCTTTCAAAGCTCGGCTCGTCGGGGAATATCTTCTTAATCGGCTCCTCGCGAAGAACCTGTCTGAACGTCTCGTAGCGCTTCACTCCAGTAACAACGGCAGGAACTTCGTTGTTGAAGAGTATCTTGTCACCTGGCTTTATGTCCCTCAGCTGAGGATATGCCACCCTAACCTCTATCCCCTTCTCTCCGGACTTGATGTAGTCGAGGTATTCGTCTCTCACGCGAAGCCTGTAAACCTTCATTTTCACCACGCTTTCATTTCTCGCTCCGCTTAAAAGCTTAGCCGATGGAAACTTTTAAATCCTTTAGCGCCGCAGATAGTTTAGGTGTAAGAGATGATGAGAAAAGCTCAGAGCGCGATTGAGTACCTTTTCATGCTGGCCGCTGTGCTCGTGCTCGTAGTTATGGCGGCTAGGATCGTGCTCAACGGAACGAAGAACCTCAATGAGGCGATATCCAATTACACCACTCAGGTTAGGAAGCAGATTCTCGAAGACCTCTGAGGTGAAATTATGGACTATGTTCCCCTCATTCTGGGGCTGGTTATAGGAGTCGTTACTTCGTACACTGATATGAAGACCGGCTTCATAGATGACCTCCATGTATTCCCGATAGCTGGTCTGGGCATAGTTTACTACCTCTACAGGGGTTTCTTCGTTGAGCACAACACCATGCTTGCACTCTCAGGACTTATCGGCTTCTTCATCGGGCTTATCCTGGGCTTTGTTCTATACTTCCTTGGCGCCTGGGCGAGCGGGGACGTGGTCATACTGGCGGGTTTCTCCGCCCTGCTGCCATATCCCCCATCAACAGCCTCCCTAATCCCACCATATGCCCTGAACTATCCGCTCTACCCCATCTCCATACTCCTCAACAGCGTCATTGCGATATTCCCCTTCATATTCCTCTACTCCCTTGGAGTGCTGATTGTCAGGAAAAAGTTCGCCGAGCTGAGGGAGATACTCACCAGTGGAGCGAAGATCACAGCTGAGGTGGCACTCTGGATAACCGCGGCGCTGGGATTGCAGATAGTCCTCTACGAGACTACTGGAATAGCGCTTGGCGGCATCCTCGGGTGGCTGACAACCGTTGTCATCATAATTCTCCTCGGAAAGGCAGGGAAAATCGGAGACGTACTCGGGTTCATCGTCCTCGGCTACCTCATCTACCTCGACCCAGAAAAGGCTCTCTGGGTCTTCGTCAGACTGCTCGCGGTGATATACCTCTTTAAGGTGTTCTTCTCGACCGTAAAGTTCATGCGCACCGAGGTTCTCATGGAGGAAGTTCCAGTTGAGAAGCTGGAGGAGTGGGACGTTCTGGGCGAGACAATATTCGAGAAGGACGGAAGGATTGGAAGGGACAGAACGGATCCATTCATGCGCATGAAGACCGCCATCATGACGGCCAACCTCGAACTGCTCAAACCTGACTACGGCAGGGTAATAGCGTCACCCACCGCGGAGGGGCTGAAGAAGGAGCAGATTGAGGAGCTCAAACGACTTGTTGAGGAAGGAAAGCTTGAAAACAGCTTTTTGAGAAAAAAGACCATGCCATTTGCCCCTGCACTCTTCATCGGCTTCCTGATATCGTACTTCTGGGGCGACATCTTCTGGTGGATACAGCTCAAAATAGCCGGGCTTTAGTAATGCTTTTTAACTTCTCGCCGAACCCTCTATCGGCCCGGCTGCCCGCCCTCTCCGCTGAGAAGTGAAGCGGGGGTTCCGGTCGGGCCGACAGGGGGATGACGAGCTTTTGCTTTGCTGAAGCCACGCGGCGTTGTGATGACCACGCCCTTCACCGACCCCGAGAAAAGCATAGAAAATCAGTCAAGGAGTCCCTTGATGATCTCCATGACCTCATGCAGACTCTCAACGTTGTGGTCTCCCTCAACTCCCTCGTGCGGGTTTATGGCGATGCTGACATCCGCAACGCTGAACATGCTGAGGTCATTGTAGCCGTCGCCGACTGCTACCGTCAGCTCAGGATTGAGCTCCCTCTTGAGGTTTTCCAGAATTTTTCCCTTGCTCTGGAAATCCACGGCAGGATTTACCTCCCCCGTAATAACCCCGTTCTCGTCAAAAATTAGCTCATTGGCAAAGACGTAGTCAACGCCGAGCTCGCTAGCTATCCTCCTCGCAAGGCACATCAGTCCGCTGCTCAGTATCGCTATTTTGAAGTCGTTCTCCTTCAGAAATTCGATCAGCTCCCCCGCACCGTCCATGTACTCTACGGAGTTCGCCCACTCCATGACCTCTTCCTTTGTATGCCCCTTCCAGAGAGAGGCGTCCAGCTCAGCCCACTTTACGTAGTCGATCTTCCCGGAGAAGAAAAGCTCGGCGTACTCCTTACCCTTATCCCAGGTTCCAAACTTCTTGTGAAGCTCCACCCAGCTTGAGACGGATTTGACCAGCGTTCCCTCAAGGTCAAAGGCAATTAGTCTCACCATGATACCACCAGAGGAAAAGCTCATCACGACTTAAAAGCCTACTCCTTCCAGCCGTGCTCCCCGATGAGGGGTACGAAGGCGACTCCCCCGTGCCGCTTGACTTTCACGCTTCCGTCCTCAAGCTTTGTTACCTCGTACAACTCCTGCCAGAGGTGGTAGCTCCCGACGGGGATTATGAGCTTTCCTCCAGGCTTGAGCTGTTCGACGAGAGGTTCTGGGACATTTGGTGCTCCAGCAGCGACCAGTATCCTGTCGTAGGGCGCTTTAGGCGGGAAACCTTTGGTGCCATCGCCAAGGATGACGTGAACCCTATCAGCATAGCCGGCTTTTTCAAGGTTTTTCCTCGCGAACTCGACGAGCTCCGGAATCCTCTCGACTGTATAGACGTCGGTCTTAACAAGCTCCGCTATCAAAGCTGCGTTCCAGCCGCTTCCGGTACCTACATCAAGAACATTCATACCTTCCTCAAGTTCGGCGAGCTCGAGCATTATCGCGACCATGTGGGGGGCGCTTATCGTCTGACCGCCGGGAATGGGAAGCGGCTCGTCAACGTGCGCCCACTTTTTATGCTCAGGAAGAACAAAGAGATACCTCGGAACCTTTAGAAATGCCTGTCTGACCTTTTCGCTCCGGATTATGCCCTCCCTAACAAGGGCCTCAACGGTCCTCTCCCACTTCCGATATAGTTCATCACTCATGGATAAAAATACTCCCTCATGGATATAACGTTTGCGAAGAAGCGAGGAATAGTGGCCGGCGGCGTCCCCGGTTTCCCGCCCCCTCTCGGAGGGCAGTACACCCGGGATCGCTGGCGGGCTTAACTTCCGGGGTCGAAACGAGACCGGG